>JAHIRY010000025.1 GCA_018818405.1 Patescibacteria group bacterium
AAAAATTTTCAAATTTCTTTTTCCGTTTGAGGGAGGGGGAAGAGGGGAAATGAAGGGGTGAATTCCCCCTCACTCAAACTCCTTATTAAATGTCGTCTCTTTCAGGGCGGTATTCTTTTATATTTTCAAGATCTACATATTCTCTGCCTGTCTCTCTTCTGGCATTATTATGTGCTTCCATTGATCCGTCTGGCTTAACATAGCAATAGGTTGCCTCGATGTCTGATTCTTCTCCAATTGTTAAATTTCCAAATAATACTTTTACACCACTTTGTTTATGTTTGAATGAAAATGTTTGTCCTTGCTCTTTATGTCTTCCTGACTGAAAAACAAATTCAAAATCGTCATTGTTTTTTACATCTTCAACGAGTCCCATAAAATCTACCCTATGTTCATCTGTCCATTGCAGTACCTTTTTACTTCCTGGAGTAGTTTCTTGATTTCGAGTAGGAACTTCAAAAAGATCAGAAAAATATACTATACCAACTCCCAAACTAGACATATTTTCAACAAATTCTTTAATATCATCAACCGAATCAATATATCCTTTGGCCAAGGTGGTTCTGGTTAATACTCGAATGCCTTTTTCTCTGATTTTCGGGATTAATTCGTTAAAGTCAACATCGCCCATCGCTTTGCCTGATATATCAGCTACTTCTTCTTGTGTTGATCCGGATATTGATAAATTGATATCTTCAACTCCCATTTCTGCTAATTTATCTAAAAAAGTTTGGGATGAATTTTCCGAAATGGGGGATAATAAATTTACTCCGTTTGAGTATATGGCGAGCAGTTCTAAATTAACACCCATATTTCCTTTTTTCTCGTTAATTATCCTCAAGGTGCCAAAAAGTTTTTCTGGGTCATCTGTTGGCTCTCCGCCTCCTGTTAAGATAATTTTTCGCCCACCTTGTTGAAAATATGTTTCAACATCCTTTTCAAACAATTTCAAAAACTGTTCTGCATTGGCTTCTTTGACAACAGGTCTGAATAATGGAGAACAGAATTTACATCTTCCATATTTGCATTTATTTGTTAATTCTACCTTCATTTCAACGCCTGTAAAATCACGGATACGTTCAGGTGTGGGTATGTTTTCAGGATTCTCAGGCGAATTGAATTTTTTTTCAGTCATATGAATGATTTATAATTAATTTAATAAACAAACTAATAATACAATTTTACAATTGATTCCGCAATTTCTTTTGCAGAAAATAATTTTTTTCTTTTTCCCTCTTTTACTAAATTTTCGTAGTACTCTACTCTTTCTTCGGTCATTGGCGTTATAGCAACATCTGGGCTCGCAATCGAAATTTTTATCCCTTTTTTAATCCAATAATCCTTATGATCATCAATGTACTTATTCAATAAACCTTTTGACATGCAATATTCCTCTAAAAAAGGATGATGCTTGCCAGCCCAAATTGAACTTGTAAAAATCATTTTACCCTTTTTATGCTCTTTGGCCATTTTTTGTCCGATTTTTTCTATAAGATATGTTGGGCAAAGATAATTAACTTTCATTGTCTTCTCCTTTTCCAAATTTGTTAGATTCTCTTTGTAAAATCTAACGCCCGCATTATATATAAAAATATTGGGTGTTCCAAATTCTTGTAATTTTAAATCAAGATTCCGCCATTCATCCTTATAATTTATGGAATTGAATTTTACAGTTTCTATTTTGCGATCGTTGTTTTCTGACAATAAAGAGTTTTTAAGCTCTTCCGCTTCTTTTTTGCTTTGATTATAAGTAAATAAAATTGAAACATCGTCTTTTTTTGCCAAAAGTTCAACTAAACAAGTTCCTATTCCCTTAATTGAAGGATTATTTTTGGATTTACTTCCTGCACCAATTATTAGTATGTTTGTCATAAATTTCCTAGTGTTATTGTATGCGTTTTCCCCTTATAAATAAATCGTTTTCGAAGCGTAGCGGAGAAAACACCTTCTATCCCCTTTAAAAATAAAGAAAAAGAAATTTGAAAATTTTTTAAAACAATTGGGCGATAGCCCAGAAAAGAAAAGGAATATTTCAGCTAACGTTTCCGAGTATGCGAAGTTGCGCCCATTGTTTCCAGTACAAATTTCACCTTATTACAGAGCTATTTTAGCACTTCAGACCTTCATTTTCAAGTAGCGCAATTTGGGTGGAGTGAAAGAGAAAAAGGTAAATAATTTCCGCTATTAAAGGGCTTTTTGGAATTGTGCCCATTGGGTTGACACGGACGTTGTAATGTGATACATTGTTTAGTCCGCAAACCAACCAGAGGAGGTGGCCATGGACAAGCCGAAAATTGGTTTTCACATCAGGCGCGAGGAGCAGTCGGATGACGACATGCTCCAGATGATCAGGCGAAGGGACGCGTTCGTCACACGAGTCACTTATGGAGGGGAAGACTCGGACCAAGCTTTCATGATGTGGATTGAGTCGGTCGACGGCTCGACGTACGGTGTTCTGGTTCCCGAGTTCAAGCCTGCTGGCTTCAAGCGCGGGAGGTACACCCTGACATTTGACGGCTTGCTCCACTGCGACGAGCTTCCGTCCGAGATGTTCGAGGTCGGCGCCGAGGCCTGATGTGCGGACTTCGCTGGCGGCTCCGTTCGGTCTACCACAGACTTGAACGGAGCCGCTGGCACAATTCCAAAAAGCCCTAATCAAAAAACAAAAATTATTTACCTTTTTCTCTTTCACGCAACCGCATACTCGGTGTTGTACGACAGTTCCGACGAGTAATCAGTTAAAAGTTCGTTTCAAAGACGTGCTTTTTTGTTTGCAAAACTTTCAACCTACCTCATTTACTAGTCGGAATTTCGTACAACTCGTTTTTATGCGAAATGTTTTCGTATAAGAAACAAAATTGTGTATATAAAACGAATTTATACTAATAACTCTTGAAATGATTATAACAAAGCGCGGATAGTATGCGCAAGGTTGTGGAAAATATGAAATTTTGTATTTATTGAAATGTATTTCGGCGGACAAAAAAGCGAGGACATAGCGCCTCGCTTTTTTTTTGAAATTATCGGGCGTATTCGATTACGCGGTTTTCTCTGATTACCGTCACTTTTATTTCTCCCGGATATTTCAATTCGGATTCGATTTCTTTGGCAATCTTTTCCGCCAGTTTTTGCGCCATCAGATCGGTTATTTTTGTCGGTTCTACGAATACGCGAACTTCTCGGCCGGCTTGCAGGGCGTAGGTTTTTTCCACGCCTTCTTGCCGTTTGGCGATTGTTTCCAGTTCTTCCAATCTTTGCAGATATCTTTCGTAAGTGTCTTTTCTCGCTCCCGGACGCGCTCCGGAAATGGCATCAGCCACTTTTACGATTACCGCTTCGAGAGTCGGCGGTTTGTCGTCGTGATGAGTGAGAATCGGCGCGATTATTTCTTCGGTTAGATTGAATTTTTTTGCAATGTCTCGTCCGATTTCCGGATGAGTGCCCTGGACTTCATGATCAACCGCTTTTCCGATGTCATGCAGGAATCCGGCTTTTCTCGCTACCGATACGTTGGCGCCCAATTCTTCAGCCAAGAGAGCGGAGAGATGCGCGACTTCGATGCTGTGTTGTAAAACGTTTTGTCCGTAGCTGGTTCTGTATTTCAAACGTCCGACGATTTGCACCAGCTTTTGATCCAGTCCGGCGACTCCGACTTCATAACAAGCGTTTTCTCCTGCTTTCTTGATTTTAATCGCGATTTCTTTTCTCGCTTCTTCCACCGCTTCTTCGATTCTGGCCGGATGAATGCGGCCGTCGAGAATCAATTTTTCAATCGCTCTCTTTGCCACATGTCTTCTGATCGGGCTGAATCCGGAAACGGTTATCGCCTGGGGCGTGTCATCAACAATGATTTCCACTCCGGTTAATTGTTCAATTGATCGAATGTTTCTGCCTTCTCGGCCGATGATTCTTCCTTTCATTTCATCTGATGGAAGATCAATTACGGTTGTGGTTGATTCAACGGCATGCGAAACAGAACATCGTTGAATCGCTTGAGCCAAGGTTTTCTTTGCCGCTTCCTCGACTTGAGTTGAATTTTCTTCTTCCAATTTTTTGATTCTGCTGACAAGCGTTTCTTCCATGTCTCGTTCCACATTGGACAAAAGCACTGTTTTCGCTTCATCCTTTGTCATTTGCGCAATTTTTTCCAATTTTTCCAGTTGGTTGGTTTTGATTTGCTGGATTTGAGCTTTTATCTCTTCCAGCTTGGTTGCTTTTTCTTGAAGTTGTGTTTGTTTTGATTCCAGTTCCAGTAATTTTTGATCAAATAATGATTCTCTTTTTTCCAGTCTTGATTGCTGGTTTTTAACATCATTTCGCCATTGTCTTTCTTCATTTTTCGCTTCATCAATGATGCGAAGCGCTTGATCTTTGGCTTTGAGTAAAATTTCCCGTTCTTTCACTTTTGCGTCATCCACCATTGTTTGCATTTTCGCTTCCAGGGAATCCGATTCTGACTGAGCTACTTTTTTTCTGATAAAATAACCGATTACAAGACCAATAATTATGGCCGAAACGGCAATTATTGGATACAACATAATATATTCATGCAATCAACTGCAGGAAGATTTTGGACGAAGAATTGGAAGTCTGCGCACTCGCCAATTTAGCCGACAAGCACAAGTCGTTTTCTTTTTTGACTAAAATTGGACATTTTTCTATATATTTCCGCCGGAGCGGAGAAGTAAAAAAGTAAGCGGGATCCTATTCCTTCCAAAAACTTTCAAAGCAACTGAATACAATTATTTATTAATTAAGGTGCTTGAATTGTAGCACGGCTTTCAAATGTTGGCAAGAGCTCCGTCAGTTGACATTTTGTTTTTTTGAGTGTACAAATTCTTAGCAGCGGCTCTCTGAAAAATGAAATCAGCGCGTCGAATACCCGGGCAGGAGGAATTGCAATGCTTTCAGAAAACACTATTGTGTTGATCGCCGTTCGGCAGAAAAAGGCAAAAATATACGAGCGGTTTGCGGTTCAATTTTTGCTTTCTGACAAACTCGAATTTCCGCAGGTTGATTACGCGCAGGCGGTTAGTTATTTGCAGAGAGACGGTTATGAACTAATTGTAAGCAATACGGTAATAAGGGAGTTCAATTCCAAGCATGTCATGAAGATGAGCGACAAGAATACCAGCGGCCACTTGGATTTGATTCAGCCATTCTCGATAAACATTTCAGTTCAAGTGGAGATTATTCTGGAAGTGTGGAATCGCAACGAGTAAAAAAAGGAGCCAGGCTCAACGCGCCGGCTCCTTTTAATTTTATTATTTGGTTTCTTCCGCTTCTGTATCTTCTGTTTTCGTTTCTTCTGTTTTCACTTTCGCCGGTTCTGTTTCTTTTGCGTTTTCAACTTTGACTGCCGTTTCTTCTTCTTTTTCTACAGTTTTTTCCGTTTTGTCCAATGATTTCAGGCTGAGTCCGAGTCGGTGTTCATGCGGTTCTATGGAAACGATTTTGAATTTCATCACAGTTCCCGGTTTCGCGATATTTTCAATGGAAGCGATCGGTTTGTTTGATAATTCTGAAATATGCGCCAAACCATGAATATCCTGATCCAGTTCTACAAACAATCCGAACGGAGTCGCTTTTAAAACCGTTCCATCCACAATGTCGCCGATTTTATATCTTTCGTGGACATTTTTCCAGGGATCTTCGTGCAATTTTTTGCTGGACAAGAATATTTTTGAACCATCAATTTTAATTATTTCCGCTTTTATGTCTTGGCTGACTTTGAACAGATCGGATGGATTGTCGATTCTTTGCCAAGCCAATTCGGAAATATGGATCAGTCCTTCCAGGTTTTCACCGAATTCGACGAATGTTCCGAAGTCTGTGACAGCTGTGATTTTTCCTTCCACAATGTCTCCGACTTTGTATTTTCCGAAAATTTCTTTTTGCTCTTCTTCCCAGGCCGCTTTTTCCGATACGATCAGTTTTTCATTTTCTTCATTGATATCGAGAATTTTTACGGGAAATGATTTTCCCACATAACTCTTCAATCGTTCCAAAATTTTATTCTTGTCTCCGCCTTGGATTCTCGGATAAAATTCAGGACTGAGCTGAGAAACCGGCAAAAAGCCCGGAACATGGTTGACTGTAATCAACAGGCCGCCCTTGTTCGCGTCCATGACCTTTGCCATGATTGTTTGGTTTGTTTCCTTGCTTTCCTGCAATACGCGCCAGGTTTTTTGGTGGCCGGCATAGCGGAAAGACAATTCCATCATTCCTTTTTCATTTTCCAGTTCAATTACCGTTGCTTCGACTTCGGCGCCCGGTTCGAGATTTGAGAATTCTTCGGATTCATTGTAAAGCTCTTTTCCTCGGACAATGCCGGTTATTACGCCGTCAATATCCAGCAGAACCTCTTTTTTCGAGCCGCTTATTACGAAACCGCGAACTATATCTCCTTCCTGAGGCAATTTTTTGAATGTGTGGTCTTCTTCGAGAAGCTTCCACATTTTCGATGTTTCCTCGGGTTTGATCGTACTTGTTTGTGCAGACATGTTAGTGTCTCCTTTCTAAAAATAAAGATATCTATATTCTATATGAATATTTTGATTTGTCAATAGATTGAGCCAATCCGAGGATTATTCAGAATGTCGGCTTTTTTTATCATTCAGGAAAAGCCGTTGAGATATTCTTGCAAACCGCGTTTACTTTTCTGTTTTTTTGTGTTAAAATTTTTCACAGATTGATTCTTAATAACGATTTACTTATGAATATAAGTTGGCTGGGGCATTCCTGCTTCAAGGTGGAAGACAAGATAAACGGTCAGAGTGTCACGATCATAACCGATCCTTATGGAGCGGAGCTGGGATTAAAAGTTCAAAAACAAAAAGCTGATCTTTTGACAGTCAGCCATTCTCATCCCGGACATAATAATACTGACAGCGTTTCCGGAATTGAAACTGACGGATATTTGTTGTTTGATCGACCGGGTGAATATGAAGCAAAAGGCGTTTTTATAAATGGAATCGGCTCGTATCATGACAAAAAGCAGGGCGGGGAGCGGGGAAAAAATATTATGTTTCGTCTTGATTTGAATGGCATTTCAATATTGCATGCCGGTGATTTGGGCGTCGTGCTGTCTGATTTTCAGGTGGAAAAAATCGGAGCGATTGATATTTTGATTTTGCCGGTCGGTGGCGGAACCACGATAAACGCGCGAGAAGCGGCTGACATTGTAAAGCAGATTGATCCGAGAATTATCATTCCAATGCATTATAAAATCGACGGTGTTGACGCGGAGCTCGACGGCGTGGAAAAATTCAAAAAGGAAATGGGCGGCCAAGCTGAAGAATTGAGCAAATTAAAAGTGTCAAAAAGAGATCTTCCCGAAGATGAAATTAAATTGATCATTTTGGCAAAAGCATAGATCGCAAATTTTTTTTGTTTATTATTTGAAAAAAATAAATATGGAGAATAAATCGCCGGATTCGCGATATTTGGTATTGTGGGTGTGCGTTGCAATTTGCGCGGCTGTGATTTTTGTCGGCTGGATTTTTTCGTTGAAATACAATTTCAATAAGATTAATGAGGAAATGCAAGGAAACGGACCTTCAACCACAGAATCAGCGATTGGCGAGATGCAGGAAATGTTTGACGGCGTGGACAAAATTATAAAACAAGGCGAAGCGACGATGAATCCTGACTTTTCGGCGCAAGTTGAAGCGGTTCAGCCGAAAGATGAAGCAGTGGAATCAACTCAATAAAAATTTTCATTTTAAAATATGCCAAAGAAAAAACAAAGAGAATCTTTTTCTCAGCACGAGGATCATGGAGTTGTCCATGATGTTTCGATTGTGAATGAAATGGAAAACAGCTATATCGATTATGCGATGAGCGTAATCGTTCAGCGCGCTCTGCCCGATGTGAGAGACGGATTAAAACCGGTTCATCGCAGAATTCTTTACGCCATGTGGAATGTGGGGCTCAGATCGACTGGGAAATTCCGAAAATCAGCCACTGTTGTCGGTGAAGTTCTCGGTAAATATCATCCGCATGGAGATACGGCCGTTTATGACAGCATGGCGCGTATGGCTCAGGATTTTTCCATGAGATATCAATTGATTCACGGCCAAGGAAACTTCGGTTCAATGGACGGAGACAGACCGGCGGCTATGCGTTATACTGAGGCGAAGTTGCGCGCGATCGCGGAAGAGCTTTTGTTTGATTTGGAAAAAGATACTGTAAATTTCATTCCAAACTATGACGGTTCTCACAAGGAGCCTCAGGTGTTGCCGGCAAAATTGCCGAATTTACTTTTGAACGGAACCGTGGGAATCGCGGTTGGCATGGCAACGAAAATTCCTCCGCACAATTTGCGGGAGCTTTGCGACGGAATCGCGCATTACATTGCCAATCCGGATTGCGCTGTTGAAGAATTGTGCGAAATAATTCCCGGACCTGATTTTCCGACCGGCGGAATTATTTATGACATAAAAGAAATCAGAAGCGCGTATTGTACTGGAAAAGGAAAAATAGTCATGCGCGGAAAGACGGAAATTGTCGAGGACAAAGCCGGACAGTTTAAAATAATAATTACCGAAGTTCCATATCAATTGAACAAAGCCAGTTTGCTGGAAAAGATCGCCGAGCTGGTGAAATTGAAAAGGCTGGAAGGAATTCGCGATGTGCGCGATGAATCTGACAAAGACGGCGTGCGCATTGTGATCGAATTGAAGCGCGACGCATTTCCGAAAAAAGTTTTGAATCGATTATTTAAATTAACTCAATTGCAGTCGAATTTTGATTTGAATATGCTGGCTCTGGTGGATGGAATACAGCCGAGAGTTTTGAATTTGAAGGATGTTTTGGAATATTTCGTGAAACATCGTTTGATCGTTGTCCGCCGCAGAACCGAATATGATTTGAGAAAAGCCGAGGAACGCGCTCATATTCTCGAAGGCTTGAAAAAAGCGATTGACAAGATTGACGCGATTATAAAATTGATCAGAGGTTCAAAAGATAAAGAAGCGGCGAAAAAAGGTTTGATCGAAAAATTCAAATTTACGGAAGTTCAAGCGACCGCGATTTTGGAAATGAGATTGCAGAATTTGGCCAATCTGGAACGATTGAAGATTGAGGATGAATTGAACGAAAAGAGAAAATTGATCAAAGAATTAAAAGAATTGCTTTCTTCGGAAAAAAATATTTTGGATGTTATAAAAGATGAATTGCTGGAAATCAAGGAAAAATACGGCGATGATCGAAGAACAAAAATTATAAAATCGCCTGTCGGTGAATTTTCTCAGGAAGATTTGGTTCCGAACGAGACGACCATTGTGGCTGTGACGCGCGACGGATATGTGAAGAGAATGCCGATCGATACTTTCAAATCTCAGCATCGCGGCGGAAAAGGCGTGATCGGACTGACGACAAAAGAAGAAGATGTTGTCGATCAGCTGTTCACCACAATGACGCACAATGATTTGCTGTTCTTCACTTCGCACGGACGAGTGTTTCAGCTGAAAGCTTATGAAATTCCGGAGAGCGCGCGCACTTCAAAGGGACAAGCGCTGGTGAATTTTCTGCAATTGGCGCCAAATGAAAAAGTATCAACCATTTTGCCGTTTGCCGACATGATTAATGTGAAATTTTTGATGATGGTGACGGGAAACGGAACAATAAAGAAAACTCCGATCGAAGATTTTTCAAATGTCAGACGATCCGGTTTGATTGCCATAACATTGGCTCCGGGCGATACTCTGGAATGGGTGAAGCCGACAACCGGCGAAAGTGAAATAAGTTTGATTTCAGTCAAAGGACAATCAATTCGATTCAAAGAAAAAGATGTTCGCGGAATGGGAAGAACCGCGACCGGCGTTCGAGGCATTCGTCTGAAAAAAGGAGACAATGTTGTGGGAATGGATGTTATAGATCCGAAAAATCAAAATAATTTGGAAGTTTTCGTTGTCATGGAAAACGGATTCGGCAAACGCACTTCTCTGAAAAGTTACAAAGTGCAAAATCGCGGCGGCGGCGGAGTTCGCACTGCCAAGGTTTCGAGCAAGACGGGAAATGTTGTCACCGGATTTGTGGTGGATTTGGAAAAAGAAAAGGAAAAAGATTTGATTATAATGTCAAAGAAAGGACAAGTGATCAGAATCCCATTCAGCAGTGTCAATGTTCTCGGCCGAGATACGCAAGGAGTTAGAATAATGCGATTCAAATTGGGAAATGATACGGTGGCGAATTGTTCGATGGTTGTTTGATTGTGGGGAATTGGTAATTAAGTAATTGGGGAACGACTAAATTTCTTAATCTTTCAACAATTCGTTGGTAATTAGGTAATTAAGTAATTGGGAAACGACTTAATCTCTCAACAACACTAACGCAAAATAAAAAAATCAGCTTCATCCAATCGGAGCTGATTTTTTTTTAATTAATCAATGCGCCAGCTGTTTTCCGTTTTCACGATTTGTCCGGGAATGCTGAATCCGGCGGCTTTCGCGTGTCCTCCTCCGCCGAATTTGCGCGCCAGTTCCGCCACATTGATTTCGTCTTTGGTTGTTCTCATACTGCATTTCACAATTCCGTTTTCTTGTCGAAGAACGATAATGATATCGGCGTCGTAAATAGAGGTGAGAAAATTCGCCATTCCTTCGAAAATTTCCGCTTTGCCGCATTCCGCTTCATCGGGAATAATGGCGGAAACGATCTTGTGTTTTTCATTGTATTGCAATTCGGACAAAACTTTTCCCCACAATTTCAATGATTCCGGACTGTGGCGGCACCAAGTATTTTGAATGATTTGCCGGATTTTCGCGCCTTCTTTCAATAAATCGGCGGCCGCGGCAACCGCTTGTTTTGTTGTGGCCGCATTGGAAAAGTATGTTGTGTCAGTCAGAATTCCGGCGAGCAATCCGGTGGTGATTTGTTTTGTCAGAGAGCTTTTGTTTTGTTTCAGAATGGAATAAATTATTTCCGCTGTGGCGGATGCCTGAGGATTAACCAGATTTACATTAGCGTAATTCGTATTTGTGGCGTGATGATCAATGTTGATTGTTTGAATTTTGTTTTTTTGTTCTGACAAAATTTCGGGAATTCCCGTTTGTTTCAGATCAGCGCAATCGAGAGTGACGATGAGATCGAACAATTGCAGGTTGATTGTTTTCGAACAAATGAAAGCGTTATTGATATTCAGAAAAAATAATGATTCCGGAATTTCATTGACGCAAAAAATCGTTGATTTTTTTTTCGCTTCACCTGTCAAATAAAAAAAGAGCGCGGCCGCGGATCCGAGAGTGTCTCCGTCGGGCGCTCTGTGACAAATCAATAAAATATTTTTACTTTGATTGATGGCTGAGAAAATTTTTTCTGTTTCATTCATATCCGAATATTAGGCGACAAGCGGGCGGGATTTTTATAATGAAGGTTTGTTTTAATTTATGTTTCCAGATTTTTGAAAATTTCATTTACTTCGTCGGCTTGTTCTTCCGTCTTGTCATTGAAAAATTTCAATTCCGGCGTGTATTTCATATTCAGTTTTTGGCCGAGAAAATTGCGCAGGAGTTTTCTTTTTGAAATGATGAATCGCATTCCGTCCGGCGCTTTTGCAAATGGAAAAATGCTCAGAAAAACTTTTGCGGTTTTGAGATCATTGGCGCATTGCACCCGGCTGATGGAAATAAACATATCCAGCGGAATTTCCAATTCGCGTTGAAATATTTCCGCCATTGTGCGCTGAATTTTTTCATTTAGTTGTAGCATTCGATCTGACATAGTGTTTTTAGCTTGTAGCTGATTAGCTTGTAGCTAATGAAAAGTTGTTGTTTATTCGCAAGATCTCAGTTAGCTAATAAAGTCGTAAGATTTCAGTTGGCTAATAAGCTACCGGCTAACATAACCCGTACGAGGAAACTTAATATTATTCAATTATAGCATCTTTGTCAATCATTGACTAAAATGGAAGTTGTGGTAAATTGAAGCAAAGATTTGAACATTGACAAGGAGGCAAACCATGGAAACTTGGATTATCGTTCTTTTAGCTCTCGGCGGGATTTTCAATTACGCGGCCGGGGAGACTGCGCGAGGTTTTATAAAAAAACCAGTAGACGATTCCTTCTGGATTGTTGTTTGTGCAGTACTCTCTCCCGCAGGTTCGATTTTTGCATTTGAGTATTTGGCAACTGACGATTGCAGTCCGGGAGATGAAGGAATGGTTCCCACTGTAATTTTATTGGAAATCATTCAGTTGGGGCTTATGGCGCTTGTGGGATTCAGATTGTTGGGAATAGAAAATATGGCGATCTTGTTCGCGAGTTTTGCCGCCGGATATTTGCGCGGCTATGCGTTCGATTTGATCGGCCGGCTGGTAAAAAAGATTTTTCCCGCGTTCGATTGGCTGGCGGACAAGGTTATGTTCTGGAAGCGCGGAAATCGCGGCAAATTGCGTAAAGCGCGCAAAGCATTGCGGAAATTGGAAAAAGCGATGGACGGCAGTCTGCCTGCGGAATTGAAGCGCGCACGCGCGCTCGTGGAAGATACATTGCCGAGATTTTTTCGTCATATCGAGAAGATCGATGCGGTATTGGCTCTGAAAATCAGCGAAAGCGAGTTCAATGATCCGGAAAATCGCGGACAGGTTTTGCGGGAGGAAGAGCGTTTGCGCGAAATGCGCGCGGAAACGCAGGCGAAGATTGATGAAATTCCGGACAAACTCTTGTGTCTGGCGCCGCGAGTGGCAGTCAATCTGCTTTCAGGAGCGAACGCGCCGGCTGAGGAAGCATTGCGCGAAGAATTGTCCCGATGGGAGGACGGATTGCTGGACATGGAAGAAGAATTTGCCGGGGTGCAAGCAAATATTCAGTAGAATAAACGAGTGAACGGCGGAGATCTGATTTCCGTCGTTTTTTTGTTTGAGTTGTGATGATCCGTAATCATTGACAAAAAATAGCGATTGTGATAATTTTAATCAAAGATTTGAACATTGACAAGGAGGCGAACCATGGAAACGTGGATGATCGTTCTTTTGGCTCTCTGCGGGATTTTCAATTACGCGGCCGGGGAGACTGCGCGAGGTTGGATAAAAAAAACAGTAGACGATTCCTTCTGGATTGTTGTTTGTGCAGTACTCTCTCCCGCAGGTTCGATTTTTGCATTTGAGTATTTGGCAGCTGACGATTGGAGTCCGGGAGATGAAGGAATGGTTCCCACTGTAATTTTATTGGAAATCATTCAGTTGGGGCTTTTGGCGCTTGTGGGATTCAGATTGTTGGGAATAGAAAATATGGCGATCTTGTTCGCGAGTTTTGCCGCCGGATATTTGCGCGGCTATGCGTTCGATTTGATCGGCCGGCTGGTAAAAAAGATTTTTTCCGCGTT
>JAHIRY010000026.1 GCA_018818405.1 Patescibacteria group bacterium
GGAGAGACTCCCTTCACTTCGTGCGACTCCGTTCAGGGCAGGCTTCTCGTCTCTCTTTTTTATTCAGGAATTTTGTTTCATGGTGGGCGAGGAGAGACTCCCTTCACTTCGTGCGACTCACTCAGGGCAGGCTTCTCGTCTCTCCTTTTTTATTCAAGAATTTTGTTTCTTGGTGGGCGAGGAGAGACTCGAACTCTCACGATGTTGCCATCACTGGATTTTGAGTCCAGCGCGTCTACCAATTTCACCACTCGCCCTTAATATGAGTTTTAATTTTGCTACATGCTACATGTTATATGCCATGTGTTCCTTGCTCTTTGCTCCTTGAAAAAATGGTACCAGGGGGCGGGATTGAACCGCCGACCTAGGGGTTATGATTCCCTCGCTCTGACCGACTGAGCTACCCTGGCATGTTAGATTATAAATTACTAGAATCTATTTCAGTTACGCATTACTAGAATCTAGACGCTAGATTCTAGACTCTAGTCATTTCGAAGTCGGATAGTCGTTTTTTCGTTCTCTTTAATCCAGAATATTAATTACTAGACTCTAGATTCTCGATTCTAGAATCTAGTCATGAAGCGGGGTTTCGTTAATTCAGAATATAAATTACTGGAATCTAGTCGCTAGATTCTCGATACTAGGTGCTAGTCCTGAGTCGGGATTTTGTTATTTTCTTGAATTTAATTTGGATGATTTTTTTTCGCTGATTGCGAGATCGTATATTCGAATATAAATTACAGAAAGCTAGGTCGTTAGGATCTTGTATTACTAGACTCCAGATTCTAGATTCTCGATTCTAGAATCTAGAATTGCGTAACTTGGTAGCGGGAGCGGGACTCCCTTCGTTCCGTCTCAGGGCAGGCTTCTCGTCCTCTTCAGTAAAAAGTATTTTGGTAGCGGGAGCGGGACTCCCTTCGTTCCGTCTCAGGGCAGGCTTCTCGTCCTCTTCAGTAAAAAGTATTTTGGTAGCGGGAGCGGGACTCGAACCCGCGACCTCCAGGTTATGGGCCTGGCGAGCTGCCAGCTGCTCTATCCCGCGTCAATGGCATTTGTTTAATTGCTTTGATATTATATTATAATCTCAAATTTATTGCAAGGTAAGCTATTATTTGGCTTGACAGCAATGATTCAAAGGGGTAAACTTTTTTCTTGACATTTGGCGGCCTGGACCAGGAGAGGAGGGTCTCATGTCAGAGTGTACAGCGGAACAGCCGGTTGCAAAGAGCAAGAATCAGTTGAAATTGGAAAAAGCGCTTCTTGATCAGGCAAAGGTGTCTCGGGATTTGGCGACCAAGGCGGGAGAATTGGGATCTGAAACGAAAGAAAAAAAGAGGGCGACTCTCGAATCTCAGATTGTTCGGTTGGATATGCGCGCTGAAAAGATTGCCGCGGAAATTCGGCGTCTGAACTTGGCAATCAAGAAGGATCAATTGGCTGAGTTGGCGGCTGATATCGAACGGGACGAAATTCACAGCGCATTTACCGATGGGAATTGCGACAAAGCAATGTTGAAAAGAATCATTGCCAGCGCTCGCAAAGCGCTCAATCTTCGTGCGACTCGTCTGGTTATTGAAAAAGATGAAAAGGAATCGCTGGAATTTTTGCGAGGAATCGTTTCCGCGTATCCGAGCGGTTGGACAGCCAATGATGATGCGGCCAAACGCTACAAGTATTTTCTTGTCAGGCGGTTGATGATCATTTTGCAGGATACTCCGTCTTATGGAATTTCAGTGGACGCATTGATCAGCTGGCTGGGAGAGGAAAATGCCGCTGCTTTCATCGTGCCGACAGTGGACAAAGATGAGCTCATCGAAGCGATCAAGCGCGGAAGTGTCCGAAATAAAGACGGCGAGCCGGTGACTTTCGAATCTTGGGAAGAGCGGCGCACGAGAAAGGTGGGAAAGCCCAAGGTTGTGATCGAAGAAGTTGATCCGCTCGGACGAACCAAGGTGGCGATCGTGAAGCCGGAGCTCATGAGCGAACCGGTGGAGAATTTGAAAACCTTGACCTCGCTGACCGGACATGAGGTTAATCCGTTGATGAAAGCCAATATCCGTCTGGTGGCGGAAATCCGCGGATTTTCCGGTGAAGAGCTGACCGCGATTCCCGGAATCGGACATAATCGAGCGGAGAAAATCATTGACGCGATTTGCATGCTTTCCGATGTTCAGGCTGAAGAATCTGCGGCGCAGGATGATGAAGATCCTGAGCAGGAAGAATCAGCCGAGTAGTTGAATATATGTCCGGGGCGGAACTTTGCCCCGGACTTTTTTTTTGAATAAAATTTTTGCGCGGCTGTTCAAATTATTTTTTGGGGGAATTGTCAAAATTCAAAAATAACATTATAATTGAAGTAGTATTCGGCAAAGAGGGGATGAAATTAAATGTATTTTTAATATGGCTAAAATAATTGCGGTGGTTAATCAGAAAGGCGGAGTGGGAAAGACAACCACCGCTGTAAATTTGGGTGCGTATTTGTCGGCGCTCGGCAAATATGTGTTGTTGGTTGATTTGGATCCTCAGGCAAATGCCACTTCCGGACTGGGAATCGATTATCAGAATTTGGAAAAAGGAGTTTACGAAGCGATCGGCGGAAGTTATCTCATTAGAGAAGTGATTCAGCCGACCGGTCATGTCGGTTATCGTCTCGTTCCGGCAACGCAGTCTCTGGCGGGCGCCGGCGTGGAATTGGTCAATCTGGATAAACGGGAATTTCGGCTTTCCGATGCATTGCTTGAAGTTCGCAGTGATTATGATGTTATTTTAATCGATTGTCCGCCATCGCTCGGACTTTTGACGATCAACGGGTTGGTGGCGGCGGACAGCATTTTGATTCCGGTTCAGGCGGAATATTACGCGCTCGAAGGATTGGGGCAATTGATGAATACGATTTATCTTGTTCAGGAAAATATAAAACCCGAATTATCTATTTTGGGCGCGGTAATTACAATGTTTGACAAGAGAACGAGATTGTCCGATCAGGTGATGCAGGAATTGTACAAATTTTTTCCCAATAAAATTTTTCGTTCGGTTATTCCCAGAAATATCCGTCTGACCGAGGCGCCGAGCCACGGGAAAACGATTTTGAATTACGATCCGCTGTCAAAAGGAGCGAAATCTTACGAGCGTTTGGCGCGCGAGCTTTTGGAATTGTTGTAATGGAAATTGCTAAAAATTATCCGGCGGGTTTATTAAAATAAACACAAATAAATTATGAATAAAATGATGGGATTGGGAAAAGGTCTTGGCTCTCTTATTCCCAGAAAAAATTTAACCAATGTGGTTTCCGAAGAGAACAAGAATTTTTTGTTGGAAGAAAACAAGAATCAATTGTTGCAAATACCTCCGGAAGAAATAGAAATCAATCCGCTCCAGCCGAGAAAAATTTTCAATCATGAAGACTTGGAAGAATTGATAGAATCAATCAAGCAGTATGGAATCATACAGCCTTTGGTTGTGACGAAAATCCCGGGCGGTTATCAGCTGATCGCCGGTGAAAGGCGATTGAGATCAGCAAAGATTGCCGGCTTTGCAACTGTTCCGGCAATTGTGCGCGATGCGAGCGAACAAGAAAAATTGGAATTGGCATTGATAGAAAATGTGCAGAGGAAAGATTTGAATCCCATTGAAAAAGCGATCGCTTATGAACGATTGATGAGCGAGTTCAATTTGAATCAGGAGCAAGTGGCGGACAAAATGGGAATCAGCCGATCGGCCGTGGCAAATACGATTCGCTTTCTCGGTTTGCCCGAGGAAGTGCAAAAAGCTCTGGCTGACGGAAAGATCAGCGAAGGACACGCCAAGGTGATTGCCGGAATGGAAAATGAATTCGAGCAGTTGGAATTTTTGAACAAGATTTTGCAATTTAATTTCACGGTGAGAGACGCGGAAAAGGAGATGAAAAAGAAAGCGCCGGCGAGAAAATCAATTGCTCTCGCGAGCAAAGAAGCGGTTATCGAAGAAAAAGAAGATATTTTGCGCAGTCAATTGAATACGAAAGTTAATATTAAAAAGAAAGGAACGGAGGGCCAGATTGTGATTGATTTTTATTCCGAGGAAGAATTGAATTCGATCATCGATCAAATTGTAAAATGATTTTTTTATGAAAAAGATTTTGTTAATGTTGGTTGTCGCGTGTTTTGTGTTCGTCGGAGCGGGTTGTGAAAAGAAGAGCGGCTATATTTTTTCTTCCGATGAAGTGAAAACAAAAGTTCAGGGCTGGATGGTTTATACCAATCCGGCGTATCGCTATGAATTGCGCGTGCCGCAAACTTGGACATTCAAAGATTCCGGAGAAGACGGTTATACGGCGGAGTTTTTCCCGAAGACATCTTCAACGAGCGCATTGATAATCCGCAGTCAGTCGAATTGGCAGGAGCCGATAAATTTGGAAGAATATTATAAAAAGCAAACGCGAAATTTGTTGGAAGAATTTGATTCGAGTGAAATAGAAATAGGCGGAACAAAGGCGATTTTATTCCAAGATATTTCCGGAGAAAATACGGACGCAAAGATTGATGTGATTGCTTTGGATTTGGGCGATCGGATTATTGAAATAACGATTGCCGGGGAAAATGAAATGAGCCGGGCGATTGTGAGCAGTTTGAAATTTTATCCGGCAAACGCGCCGGGCGGATTGTAATTCGAAAAATTTTGCAAAAGAAAAACCGGGAGACGCGATCGTCTTCCGGTATTTTTATTGCCCGCTCAGTTCGCGGGCTCGACTGTGAATGAATTTCTTTTTCGAGTTGTTTTAATTTGAAGCAGTCCGCTCCAACCTGCTTTCCATAAATATCCATTTCTGCCGGCGGGAACATTGTCCCACCTGGTTTTATCATTTATTTTTATCCGAACAGCAATGGGCGTATTTTCAAAATCCAGCGTCCATTGTTCACCTTTTCTCACAGGAAATATGTCGTAGATTTTTTCTTCCGGCTGGAAATGATTGTGGTCAACCAGCAATCCGTGTTTGATGTTGACATCGGACGGAATCGATTGTCTGGCAATCGGATAGAAATGATATACCAGATAGATTCCGCCGGCGATCAATCCGCAGACAAAGAGGAATGAGATGATCGCTGACAAAAATCCGCTTTCGGAATCGGATGTTTTTTTCGTTTCGGCTTTTTTTGCCGGTTCGGGCGGCGGAGTTGCCGCGGGCGCAGGTTCAGCCGGCGCTGTTTGCGTTGTCGTCGGAGTTTGTTGCTCGGACGAACCCATGAGTTGAAGCAGAAAATACAGCAGGCCGATTCCCAGAACTCCGCCGGAAATTATCAGCTTCTGATCTTCTGGAATTTCTGAAAAAAGGCTGAGCGCCAGCAGAGTACTGCCGGAGAGAAGTACTGCTATGGGCAGCGCCATGAGTTTTTGTTTGTTCATGGTTTTCCTCCGAAAACGCCGAGCATTGATTTGATTTCATCCAGAAGATTCGAACCGATGATCATCTTTGTGCTTGGGTTTTTTGCCATTTCACGATATGCTTTGAGCGCTTCTAGAGAAAGAAACGCCTTTGCTTTTTCCGGCCGCGGCAATTTGCTGAATCCGTAGGCTCGCGCGAGAAAATGAGCCTCGGTCAAAGTTGCTTTTCCTTGCGCTTCCGCGGTTTGAATAGCAATGATCGCGACTTCGCGATCTTTTTCCGCTGCAATCACAGCCACGCGTTTTTCCTGTTCCGCGGTAACTAATTGCGCTCGCATTTCCAGCGCGTGCTTGGCTCGATTTTCAAATATTTCCGCCAGATCCTCATCAACGATTTCGAATTTCGTGTTGACCACGATTGATTCAATTTCAATGGGGAGATGTTTGTCGCTTATTTTTTTTCTTAATGCTTCCTCAACTTCTTCCACCATTTTGACAGGAACATTTATTGCGTCTTGCAGATACAATTTTTCAAAGCGTTTGCTGAATTCCGATTCGATGATGTCTCGAATTTTTTCTTCCAGCGTGCTGGCATCATGTTTGTCATCTTCTGTGCCGATAAAATCATAAAAGTTTCGCAACTGTTCTTCGACTGAAATGTCTTGCCTGAATTTGATGTAATAGGTGAGGCTGACTTCCCTTGATCGGAGTTCAGTCAAACCGTAGGCGTCATTTTTGATGGTGTCGGTCGGATCATCATTGACTCGGCAGACAACCCTGAATTCACTCAGGTTTGTCGTGATTATTCTGGTTGATAGAATATCGTGAACTCCTTCGAGCGGCCAGAGAATCAATGACCAGCCGGGATATCTGATGGCAACTGCCCTTGCTCCCAGCCAGTCCAGCACCGTTATCTTTGCCATTTCTGTTTTCATCAGGCTCATGACGAGCCACATTCCGAGGATTCCGATTCCAACTGCGAGAATTGCCAGCATTGTCGTGTCCATGATTTCCTCCTCGCTGTTCTGTTGTCAATGTTCTGAGTGGGTTATTTTATAATAAATTTACGGTTTTGTCAACTTTGGTGCTTGTTTTGTGTGAAATATGAAATGTTGAGGGAGTAAATGAAAGTTTTTTTGTGTAAAAATAGAAGAACATTGACAAAGATGGTGAAAAAGGATAAATTTGATATTGGCGACAATTTGAAAACAATCGCAAAAGGAGGCGCGAATGAACGCAGTCTGGTTGAAAATATTGCTTGTTTTACTGGGTTCAACGGCTTCGCGCCAATCGATTGAAATTAATATTCAGGCAAAAGCTTTTAAATCGGGCATTGAACTTTTTCCCATTGAAAACGGCGCAATTCTCAGCCGGGGAGTGCGGGCGGAATTTCAGGTGAAAATTGTCGCGCCTCCGAGAACGATTGTTACCATTCGAAAAACTTGCAGCGCGAAAAAAAGTTTCGGGCGCAAGAGAAATAATCTTCCGCGCGTTTCATATTTTTCGAGAAAAAGGATGTCGGCAACAGGCAAATTGAATTTTTGGCGAATGTTGTCGCCCGCGCCCGAGGGAAAATGTTCATTGGACATTTCAGCGGGAAACAAAGAACAAAGTTTCACCGTATTTCGCCGATAACAAAACCCGCCGTTCGAAAACGGCGGGAAATTTTTTTAAAGATTATTTTTCCAGCAGACTGAGAACAAAATTTATTGCAATATAACTGCCGAATATTACTATCAATCCGACTCCGGACCAGATCATGGCGTCTCTGCCTTTATCAATGTAAGCGGTGCGGCCGGCGGAAAAAAGCCAGAGCAGTCCGCCGTAAATAAACATTACCAAGGCGAGCGAGCCGCTGATGCCGACAATGAATTTTATGACGCGACCGATCACGACCGACGGATCGTCAACCGCTAGAAAATTGGGAAGCGTGTAATCAGCGCCTGCCGTTGCTTTCGGTCCGACGGGAATCGCGCCGCCTGCGGGAGCGATCGGGATTGCTCCGCCGGCCGCTTGGCAAGTGACATTGCAAATACCGGAAGTGCATTGTTCTCCCGAACTGCAAGCTTTTTCATCATCAATACAAGCGTTTTCCACACAATTGGTTCCGATGCATAGATTGATTGTGTTAGCATCGTTTGCGGCCGCAGTGATGCAGGGATCAATGTCAACATCGCAACAATAGGGTGTTGCGAATATCGCTACGAGCGGATCTTTTGTAATTCTCGCGGCATTTGTCGATTCTCCCGCAAAACAAAAAACCAGTATAAAGATAAATGATAAAATCCAAAATTTTTTCATAATTTAATTATTTTGAAAATTTGGGAAGTATATTCTTCCATGATTTATTTTTAAAATTTTCAATATGCTGGCGCGCGGTTCTGGTTTTTACGAATCTCAGCCATTCGGGATTCGGTCCTTTGCGATTTTTGTCGGTGATGATTTGAACGACATCGCCGTTTTTCAATGTTCTGTCAAGTGAAACCAATTCATTGTTCACCATTGCCCGCGATGCTTTGTTTCCAATGTCGGAATGAATGTGATAACCGAAATCAATGGGCGTGGCGCCGTCCGGCAGATCGATCACATCTCCTTGGGGAGTGAAAACGAAAATTCTGTTTTGGAAAACATCGATTTTCGCGCCTTCGAGAAAATTCGCATTGTCTTTTACTGTCTTCAGCCAGCGGGCGAGCTCAGCCACCCATTTGACTTCTTTCGGTTTTGACGGAGTTTCCTTGTAATTCCAGTGCGAGGCGATTCCGTATTCACCTTGTTCGTGCATTTCGCGCGTTCTGATTTGAATTTCCACGATTTCTTGATCTTCTCCGAAGACGGCTGTGTGCAAAGATTGATAACCGTTCGGTTTCGGCTGAGCAATGTAGTCTTTTATTCGGCCTCGAATGGGTTTCCAGGAATTGTGAACAATGCCGAGAACAGCATAGCAATCGGCAATGGAATCAACGATTATTCTCATTGCAACCAAGTCGTAAATTTGGTTTACATCTTTGTTGTATTTTAGAAATTTTCGGTAAAAGCTGTAATAATGTTTTGTCCGTCCGTATATATCATAATATTTTACATTGGCATTGTCTAATTTCTTTTTCAATTTTCTGATCATTGAATCAAGAGTTTTCTTTTTGTGCGGAAAAATTTGCTTGATGATTTGTTCGGTCGCGATGAATTCATCGGGATACGCATATTTGAAAGCGGCGTCTTCCAGCCGAGCTTGCAATTCTCCGATGCCGAGCCGATTGGCGATGGGCGTGTAAATTTCCAGAGTTTCCGAAGCGATTCGTTTTTGTTTGTTGGCGGGCAATGCGTAAAGAGTTTGCAGATTATTCAGGCGATCGGCGAATTTTATCAGAATTACTCGAATGTCTTGCGCCATGGCAACAAACATTTTTCGCAGATTTTCCACATAGCGATCAATGCCGCGATATTTTACATGGCTTAGTTTTGTAATTCCTTCGACCATTTTCGCGATGTCAGCGCCGAATTCTTTTCGAATGTCTTCGAGCGAAGTGGCAGTATCTTCCGGCACATCATGCAGAAGCGCGGCGATCAGAATCGGCGCGGAAAGTTTGAGCTCGGCCAGAGTTTGCGCTGTGCAAAGACTGTGTTCAATATAGTCGACTCCGGTTGCCCGTTTTTGTCCGTCATGCGCTTTTTCGGCAAATTGATAAGCGCGCTCGATCATTTTAAGATCAGCTTTGGAAACATTCGGTTCCGCTGTTTCGAGCAATTTTCGCAAAGTCATATATTTTTTTATAATTCTTATGTTTATTATATCAGAGTCTGAAGAATCGTTCTACCGGGCGTTGATTGAAAAATAATTCAATGTGTTTTCTGGCGGCGTTTGATTTTACGAAGTTCAGCCATTCGTATTTCGGCCCGGCTTGTTTTCTGTCCGTAATGATTCGGACCGTGTCATAGGTCGCCAGTTCGTGATTCAATTGCACGGGCATGTCATTGACAAAAGCTTCCGCGCATTTATTTCCGACTTCACTGTGAATTCTATAAGCGAAATCAACGGGAGTGGAGCCGGCGGGCAGGGAAATGACATCGCCTTTCGGAGTGTAAACATAGATGCGATCCTGCAAAATTTCCGCTGAAAAAGTTTTTAGAAATTCTTCATCGTCTTTGCATTGCTGTTGTCTCTGTAAAAGGTCATTTATCCAGAAAGGTTTTTTTCGTTTTGTATTTTTGTAATACCAATGGGCGGCGATTCCGAAATTGGCTTCTTCATCCATTTCCGGTGTTCTGATCTGAAATTCGGTCGGCCGTCCGTTCAATCCGTAAACAGTCGTATGAAGACTGCGGTAGTTGTTGTTTTTCGGCGAGGCGATATAATCTTTTATCCTTTTTTGTTTCGGCCGCCATTGTTGATGGATCACGCCGAGAATGCGATAACAATCGTCCACGGAATTTACAATGATTCTGAGCGCGAAAATATCTCCGATTTCATAGAAAATTTTCCCTTTTCTTTTCATTTTTTGATGAATGCTGTAGTAGTGCTTGAATCTTCCTCCAATGTCGCATTGAATGTCAGCGGATTTTGCGAGTTTCAAAAGAATGTTTTTTGTTTTTTGAATGTACTTTTCCCGATTTTTTCTTTCATCGCTGTTGAATCGGAGCTCTATTTTTTCAAATTCTTCCGGATACAATATTTTGAAAGAAAGATCTTCGATCGGCCAGCGCAATGACCAGATGCCCATGAGATCGGAGATCGGACCCAGTACTTCCAGCGATTCTCTGGCCAGACTTTTTATTTTGTCGGAAGTTCCGGACGAAGTTTGCAGGCTGTCAATGTTCGAGCAGATGCGAATGATTATTACGCGCAGATCTTTTGCCAGCGCGATGACCATTTCTCTGAGATGTGTCAGATATTGCTGGTGGCCGATCTGGATTCCGTGAATTTTGTTGTAATTCGCGACCAGCTCAGTGATTTCATCCCCGAAATTTTTTCGTATTTCGTCGATTGAAGTATCTGTATATGGAATGATTTCATGCAATAGGGTGGCGCAGATGATCGCGGGTCCGATGTTTATTTTTGAAGCGATTATCGCTGATCTTAATGAATGTTGCAGTTTGAGCAAATATTCGTTTTCCAATTTTTGGCGGGCGAATTCATAAACTCGCGTCAGAAGTTCAATATCATTTCCCAGTTCTTTTTGCAAAATTTTCGGGCGCGTATGTCCGGTTTTTACGAGATCAAAAAGGATTGACGCGCAAATCAATTCAACTGACGCGTCTTCGTTTGCCGCGTTAAAAGCGCGCTCCAAGCTGGAGGATAGATAACTTTTGTTGTCGGAAAAAGGCAATTCCTCGAGTTCGTTTCGGAAAAATTGGTAGGTTTTTCCGATGATTTCAGTATTTGCTTTCGGTTGCCTCTGTCCCACGAGCCGGATTATTTCCTTTATTTCCATATACTAGTATTTAAGCATAGACTAGCGAGACGAGCAAGACGAGCGAGATAAGTTTATCCCGCCCGCGGCGGGGCGAGATAAGTATAATGTTCGAAAATTTTGCAGAGGCGCAAGGTTTTGCGCCTGGCATTTCAAATAAACGAAATGTGTAGCGGCGGATTGCATCCGCCGAGACGGTTTTTGCATGTAGCATGTAACAAAATATAGATTCGGAATTATTTGGACCAATATCAAATAGATTGAAAAGTTTTAAAATTGGCTACAAGCTAATCAGCTATTTATCCCGCCCGCGGCGGGACAAGCTACCAGCTAGTCAATTTGACAATGTTTTAAATCTTGCTATAATTAAAATCGTTGATGATAGGAGAAATCCTAATTGGAAAACTCTCGGGCCTCCGGTCTGGGAGTTTTTTTATTCAATAAATTTTAAATACCAAAAAAGCGACTTCGCATTCGCGGCGTCGCTGTTCGGGTGCGGAGCCCAGGATAGAAACCCCAATTAGTGGTTGATGACAGGGTATCACAGGAGCTCCACGTATTTATTATAATTGAAGGTTTTTTTTAAAGCAAGAAAGTTTTAAAGCGAGATAAGTTTATTTGCAATTTTTATTACTGCACTTGATCGTCTCCTTCGGTCCTTCGACCAGCAGAGAACCGCATTTTTCGCATTTTTCTCCGGTCGGTTTTCCCCAGAGAACGAATTTACAGCTCGGATAATTACTGCAGCCGTAGAAAATTTTTCCGCTTCTGCCTCTGCGTGAAATTATTTCTCCGACTTTTTTTGCGCCTTCCGGCAATTTTTTACTGCAGTCGGGGCAATCGATTCCGGTTTTTTGCGAGAATTTTTTTATGTATTTGCATTCAGGATATTTTGAACAGCCGAGAAATTTTCCGTAGCGGCCGACTTTTTGCGCCAGAGGAGCGCCGCAAAGTTCGCATTTTTCATCTGACAGTTCCAATTCAGCCGGTTCTTTTCCCGGCTGGCCGGAAATGTTTTTCGTGTTTTTGCATTCAGGATAATTAGAGCACGCGAGAAATTTTCCATAGCGGCCGAGCTTGATCACCATTGGCGATCCGCATTTTTCGCATTTTTCATCAGTGGTTTCTTCGAACAAATCTTTTTTGGAAAGTGTTTCCGATTTTTGTTCCAGATTTTTTTTGAACGGCGTATAAAAAGCGCGAATGATCGGCGTCCATTCTTTTTTTCCTTCAGCAATTTTGTCCAGATTTTCTTCCATTTCAGCGGTAAATTTGAAATCAACAATATTCGGAAAATGTTCAACCAAAATGTCAGTCACCAGAAATCCCATTTCA
>JAHIRY010000027.1 GCA_018818405.1 Patescibacteria group bacterium
GCAACCAATGCTATATTTATGTTTTCCAATTACAGAATTAAAAACAAAAAATAATTTAATCGGACGATGTGCCGAAGTAAAAGAAATTGCCCATTTTGAAATTTCAGAAAGCAATATCAAAGTATTTTTGGAAATGCTAAAAATGTTTGGCATTTTATCTAAAAATCACAAACACGATATTTTGCAAATTATCAATACGATCATAGAATAATCTCAATATTTTTATCTATTATTTGAAGAGAATAAGGAGTTTTGGATTTTGGGCATTCACCCCTCGTATACTGAAGTCAAATAATCCCCGTGGACAAATCCAATCAATTGATACAATACGGATGTTTTTTTAAATTATGATAAATTTCACATAAAAGTTTTCTGGCAATAGCTGATAGGCAGGTGTAATAATGTTTGTTTTCACCTCTTTTCTTTTGATAATACTGTTTATATTTTTCATTATGCATCATAACGCCCCAAGCTGACTGAAAGAGAAAATATCTCATGGTTTTTGACCCTCGTTTTGAGAGCTTGCTTTTTCTCGTGGCAGTTTAATTGAGCAGTTGAAATATGACGGATTCACGCAAGCACAGGCAGAGTATGGAGCTAATTCGGTTGGGCTATAATAGTCAACGAAATAAAAAGTGCCAAAATTGAATTAGATTTTTTTCACAAAAGAGAACTCAAGGGGTCGCTGCGCTTTCGCTCCACTCCGTTATGCTCACCCTCGCCTAACTAATTATATCGCCGTCAACACAAAACTGTGGACAAAACTAGGACGAAAAAATCCTAGTTTTGTTTTTCTTCAAACAGCTTTCAACTTGTCAAAACCGAATAAATATCATGCGTCATCTTTACATTGCCCCCGATGGCGCCGTTTTGAACAAGTTTCCAATTTTAATTATTTGCTTGTCTTAATTTAGCATATTTGCTATTATTTAATTGATAGGCGATTCAGAGATTGATCGATTTAGCCGTTCTCGTAATTGGCGGCTGCTCAAATAACTTGTAATAGAGTAATAAAGTAATAAAGGGATTACGCCGACATTTACCTTAATTACTCAATTCCTCTTAGTTGTTCTCATAATTACCGGCTGCTCAAATAACTTGTAATTGAGTAATAAAGTAATAAAGGGATTACGCCGTCATTTCCCTTAATTACTCAATTCCTCTAACTTAACCAAATCACAAAACTATGTCATCACTAAAACTACTCTTCATCGGCGATATCATGGGAAAAAGCGGACGCGCGGCCATCAAAAAAGCTCTTCCCGAATTAAAGGAAAAATACAATCCGGATTTAATCATTGCCAACGCGGAAAATCTGGCGCACGGAAAAGGCGTGACAGAATCCACTCTGCAGGAAATGCTTGACATTGGAATTGATTTTTTCACTTCCGGCGATCATATCTGGGACAACAAAAAAGAAATTGAAAAAATTTTTTCGGAAAACAAACTTCCGATTATCCGTCCGGCGAATTATCCTGAAGGAATTCCGGGATATGGATACAAAGTAATTGAAATCGGCACAAACAAAATCCTGATCGTCAATCTGATCGGCCGAGTTTTCTTCCGCTCGAATTTCGAATGTCCGTTCAGAGAAATGGAAAAAATATTGGAACAATTCAAAGATGAAAATTTGTCCGCGATAATTGTCGATTTTCACGCGGAAGCGACTTCGGAAAAAAATACTTTGTCCAGATATTTCGACGGAAAAGTCAGCGCCGTTCTCGGCACGCACACGCACATTCAAACAGCTGACGAACAAATCCTGCCGAACGGCACCGCTCACATCACTGATGTCGGCTTTGTGGGAATAAAAAACTCCAGCCTCGGACTGGATCTGAAAAATGTGACGGAAACATTTCTCTATCAAACACCGAGAGAACATGAGATTCCGGAACACGGAATTTGCCAAGTCAATGCGGTTTTTGTTATAATTAAGCCAGAAACCAAATTGGCTGTGCAAATAGAAAGAATAAATATTGATGTAGAAATTTAAATATTGATTTTAATAAAAAATTAATCAAAAAATTATGAATAAAGCAGAACTCGCGGGCGTACTCGCCAACAAATGCGGCGTCACAAAAAAACAAGCTGAAGATGTGCTTGACTGTCTGACCTCAACAATTATTGATACCATCAAAACCGGCGGCGAAGTGACTCTGACCGGATTCGGCACTTTCTCCGCCAGAATCAGAAAAGGCAGAATCGGCGTCAATCCTCAGGATCCGAGCAAACCGCTGAATATCAAACCGACAAAAGTCGTAAAATTCAAAGCCGGAAAAACATTGAAAGACGCGCTGAAAGCCAGCCAAACAACGGAAGCGCCGGCGCCGGCGCCGGCGCCGCCGGTTGCAGTTCCCGCACCCGAACCGCCGGCTGAATACAAGCAACCTGAAGTTCCCATGGAAATGCCGGAGGAAAAACCGGAAACAACGCCAACGGAATAATAAAAATCCAAAAGCGGGCGAAAGCTCGCTTTTTTTGTACACTGAACTTTTTGAAATATCACGGTCCGTTTCCTCGAAAAAACTATTGCCAAAACGCCGGATTTCTTTTATAATACAACTGTGAATAATAAATAAAATAAAAAAATGGAATTTGAAATTCCCGAATGGCAAAAACATCTGGATGATCTGGACAAACACTATGATCCGGAAACTTTTTTCATTGATCAGCTCTCGAGACCGACCAACGAACCTGATGTGCGCGAACATTTTTTCACGCCAACTCTGGCCGAAGCAACGGAAATTTCCGAGCAAGGCCAGCTCACGCTCGATGTTTTTCAGGACAATGAAAATATTTATGTCATTGCGCCGGTCGCCGGAGTGAAGCAGGGCAACATTGACATTTCCATTGACGATGATATTCTGACGATCCAAGGACAAAGAGAAAACGAATTTTCGCGCGAAGAAAAAGATTATTTGTTTCGAGAATGCTACTGGGGGAAATTTTCACGAAGCATAATTCTGCCGGCAAATGTCAATGAAAACAAAATTCAAGCGATCCTGCAAAACGGAATTCTGAAAATCACTTTGCCAAAAATCGAAAAAACAAAAAAACAAGGAATCAGCGTAAAAGAATTGCCCGATTATTAATTGCCGTTTTTTTACAAACCAATCAGGTAAACGAGTTTCTTCGCTGCGAGCGAGGAAATTTTTAGCAAATTAAACATTTCAACCATTGCCGGCAGATATTCTCTTGAAGCAACAACCTCGGCAAAATTTTCTGAGCATTAAAATCATAATCCATGGAAAAAAATACAATTGTCAGAAAACTTGATGGCGCAAATATGGACATTGACCTTACGACCGATTCCTCGAATATTTCCTGGAAACAAGATGCGTGTCCATGGAATACTGCTGAAAAATCAAAAAAGCATAAATGCGCTATAAAAAATGTATCAATTTGTAAATATTTTTGCGGGATAGAATATTTGGATAATGTTTTGTGCTGCTATCCGAACGCTAATCCCAACACTAATTGAAGAATTATGGAAAAAATATATAAACAATGCCAATCGTGCGGAATGCCTCTGAACAAAGATAAAAAAGGAGGCGGATCGGAAAAAGACGGCACATTAAGTAAGAAGTATTGCAGTTCCTGCTATCAAAATGGTGAATTCAAAAATCCAAATATGTCCATAAAGGAAATGCAAAAACTCGTTGATGATATTTTAAAAAATGAAATTAAATTTCCGAAAATCCTCAGATGGCTGGCAGTAAAGCAAATACCAAAACTTGCGAGGTGGAAAAAATAATTTAATAACTTAACCGAAAATTCTATGAAAAATTGTATGGAGGGTACAATAGATAGAACAGAGGGCGACCACGCGGTGATTATTATGAAAAATCACCAGCTCATCTATTGGCCGAAAGAAAATTTGCCGAAAAAATGCATCGAAGGAATTACCGTCATCGTTTCGATTGAAATCGAGGAAACTAACACAAAAGACAAGGAAAATCTGGCAAAGGAATTTCTAAACAAAATCATTGATAATTAGTATGAAATTTTTTTCGCTTGAAAAAAAATCAAAAACCGTCAAATGGTTAATAATTGTATTTGCGATTATTTTTTTATTGATTGCCATTTTTGGAATTTCCTCGATTGTGCTCGCCTACAAATATCAGAACAAAATATATCCGGGAGTAATGCTCGACGGACTCGACCTCAGCGGACTGACAAAAACGCAGGCAGGCAATGTCATTGACGGAAAATTCAAACAACTCTATGGCAATGGCTTTGAATTTCACGCGGAAAATCAAATGAAGCTGATTCCCAATGAAGAAAACAAAATTCTGGCGCTTCATCTGGACAATATGGCGGACAGCGCCTTCAAAACGGGCAGACAAAATCATTGGCTGGTGAATTATCTGCAAATTCCTTTTCTGCCGATATTCAAAAAAAATATTTCCTTGGATTATCGCTTTGACAAAAATTCATTGAAAGAAAATCTGACTCAGGCATTTTCACTCCAGGAAACTCCGGTGAAAAATTCGGCTGTCAATGTGAAAATCCTCGACTCGAAAACCAAACAAGTTGAAATTGATTTCACTGAATCAAATACCGGCGAAACATTCAATTATATTTCAGCCGTTGACACGCTCGAACGATCAATCAAAAATTTCCAAAACATTCCAATCACACTGATCAAAGAAAAATCTTATCCTGATATTACAATTACAACCGCGCTGGCGAAAAAAGAAAAAATCGAAAAATTATTGCAATTGCCTGAAGTAAAATTCAAATACGCGGAACAAGAATGGCCGATCAAATGGGAAGATTTCACTCATTGGATTTCTCTGGGCGAAGATGAATTCGGCAATATTGCGGTTCTTCTGGATGAACAAATCGTAAAAGGACAGCTGGAAGCCATCGCCCAATCGGTCGATCAACCGGTAATTGATGCCAAATTTCAAATCAAAGACAATAAAGTGATTGAATTCGAGAGCCACAAAAACGGACAAGCGGCAGACATTGACGCGACTTACAAAAAAACGATTGATGAAATTGTAAATAAATTCAATACGGAAATTGAACTGATTGTCAGTGAAACCGAGCCGGAAATAAAAACCGAAAAAGTGAATGATCTCGGAATAAAAGAACAAATCGGAATCGGTATTTCTGATTTTTCCGGCAGTCCCGCGAACCGCAGACACAATATCGGAGTCGGCGCGGCATCGCTCAACGGACTGCTGATAAAACCGGATGAAGAATTTCGTCTTGTCGCATCGCTCGGCGACATAAATTCGCAAGGCGGATATTTGCCGGAATTGGTAATTAAAGGAACCAAAACGGTTCCGGAATATGGCGGAGGATTGTGCCAGATCGCGACAACTTTGTTTCGAACAATTCTTGCCAGCGGATTGCCGGTGACCGCGAGAAGTCCGCACACATATCGAGTTTCATATTATGAACCTGCCGGAACGGACGCCACCATTTACGATCCCCTGCCTGATGTCAGATTCATTAATGATACGAACAACTATATTCTGATTCAAACGAAAATGCAGGGCAATTTGCTGACCTTTGAATTTTGGGGAACATCGGACGGCAGAAAAGTTAGATTCGAAGGGCAAAATAAAACCGATGATTTATCAAAATTAAAACCAATCATTTTCAACATTACCAGTCCGGGTCCGACGAAATTCATTGAAACCGAAGAATTAAAACCGGGCGAGAAAAAAATGATGGAACACGCCCACAACGGAGCTGATGCTGTCTTCTATCAATACATAACAATGCCCGATGAAATTGAAAGCAAAGAAACCTGGAGCAGTCATTATTCTCCCTGGCAGGAAGTCATTCTGATCGGAGCAAACAAAGAAGCTGAAGCAGTGCAACCGGAGCCGGAACCTCCGATAACTCAATAACAACAAACAAAAAACGCGAGAATTAATTTCTCGCGTTTTTTTATCTTTGCATTTTAAAATAAAACTCCCCTCCAATGGACAGACAAAAAATTTTTACTCAGGCGAAATCGAGCAAAAAGCCTGATTTAACCTAAAGTAAAAATCCCATGCTTGTCGTGTCTGTCCGTTGGAGAGGACTTTGTTCTAATTTAACTCTTAATTTTAGCATTCTTTTCAGATGTTGTCAATGGCTTACACCAGCAAAATCGCTTTTTACTAAATTTAGACAAAATAATTTAGAAATCACAATCTAATTATATCATTAAACGCAAACAATTTCCAGCCGATTCGAAAAAATGCCTCAAATAATTCTTATTTAATGATCTTATCGATCAACCCATACTCCTTTGCTTCTTCCGCAGTCATATAATAATCCCGATCAGTGTCTTTTTCTACCTTTTTCAATGGCTGTCCCGTATGTTTTGCCAAAATCTTGTCCAAAGTTTCTCTGACTTTTAAAATTTCTTCAGCTTGAATCTTGATATCACTGGCCTGTCCTTTGGCGCCTCCCATCACCTGATGAATCATAATTTTGGAATTTGGCAGAGAAAACCTTTTTCCGCCAGCTCCGGCTGCGAGCAGAAAAGCTCCCATACTGGCAGCCATTCCCAAGCAAATTGTGGCCACATCCGGCTTTATGTATTGCATTGTATCGTAAATCGCCATTCCGGCTGTCACAGATCCGCCGGGGGAATTTATGTATAATTTAATGTCTTTTTTTGAATCCTCGCTCTCGAGAAATAACAGCTGGGCAATAATGGAATTCGCAACCTGATCATCCACTCCTGTTCCCAGAAAAATGATTCTATCCTTCAATAATCGAGAATAAATGTCATAAGCGCGCTCGCCGTAATGAGTTTTTTCTATAACCGTGGGAATGAGATTCATAATTGAAATTGATAAATAGTTATTAAAATATTGTATTACAAATATAACACTCCGTCAATTCATCAAATTTGTCATCAATAGCTGACACCAATACTACTGTAAATTTAGACAATCCAACAATAACACACTGCGAAACCGTTGACAAAATATGAAAATCATGCTATACTAATATGTTCCTTAAATAAAAAACTTTTATCGGAAAAATGATGCAGAGGAGAGAGACCTTTGTCCGCCGCTCATTCACTTGCTTGTCATTTGAATCGGCTCGGACATTCAAATATACATTTTGGCATCTGGGGATTTAATTATTTCATTATTGCTCCAACAGCCGAGATATTATTCCTCTCCATCATCTTTCCGATAACAAAAATTTCCGGAAAATGGTGAGGCGAGGCGAAGGCCACAATTCATTTACTTTTTGGGCCTTCCCGCCCTCCCTCATCGTTTTTCGGAAATCTTTCCAAAAGAGTAGACAACCTCTTGGAGGGAATCTCTCTCCTCAATTCCGCAGTCCCAAACTTGATCTTTTCATTTTTTCTGCGGAATCTGTCTACTCCTTTGGGAAGTCCCTCCACTTCCCTACTTCAAAGGGGCGGTTCCTCGTGAATCGTCCTTTTGTTTTTTTATTTTAAAAACGGTTTGAATCATAATCATCAATTATCGAAATTCCGTTCAACGAAAACGAACGCAATAAACAAAGATTTTTGTTCCCTGTGCTTGATATAAAATATCACTTTTCTTCCCTCTATTAATATGCTAAAATATGCAGTATACGAAGATTGCTCGCCAACCATTGTTTTTATTGGCGAATTGGTTTGCAATCAAACAAAAAACTAATAATTCAAAAAAAAAAATGTCACGCAAAAAAAAACAAAAATATACGGAAGTGGAATATTACAGTCTCAGTCCTGAAACAAAAAAAGGCATAGTCATTGTCGCGCTCTTCGCCTTTGCCGTCATTTGCATTCTGAGTTTTCTGGGAATTGCCGGACGGGCGGGATTTTACCTTGACATGGGAATGGGAATCGCATTTGGCTGGGGTCGATATCTTTTTCCGATTCTGCTAATGCTGATCGGCTATATGATGGCGCGACCCAGCCGCTACAAAATTTCAATATCAAATTATGTTGGAATTTTTATTTTTTTATTGAGCGTTCTCGGTCTGATGCATTTGAAAATGCCGATTTCCGGTTCGTTTGATTTGAATTTCGACGGAATCGGCGGCGGAGTTGTCGGATATTTGGTATTATTCCCATTAAATCTTTATCTGGGATTTTGGGGCGCTCTCAGCATTCTAATCGCGCTTTTCATGGCAGCTCTCCTGCTGATGTTCAATACCGGATTCGAATTGCTCCTGGAAAAATTAAATATCATCAAACACATTTCGCCATTCAAAAAGCAAGGAGACTCTGATGCAGCAGATGAAGAGGATGATGATGAGGAAGAAGAGGAAGAAGAAATTGAAGAAGATTCTGAAAATCAAGCGACAGAAGTGAAATTCTCCCGCCGAGGAGTTCTGACCGAAGAATCAGCGCCTGTCGGCAGAACGAAAATAAAAACTCCGAAAGTAAGAATCGATTTGCCGTTAACTCTGCTCGATTCAAAAATTTCCAAGCCGACCAGCGGAGATATCAAAGTCGGACGGGAAAGAATTCAAAAAACATTGGAAAATTTCAATATTGACGTGGAAATGGATGATGTTCAGGTCGGACCGACTGTCACTCAATATACATTCAAACCGGCTGAAGGCATCAAATTGTCAAGAATTACAACTTTGAGCAATGATCTCGCTCTTTCTCTCGCAGCGCATCCCATCAGAATCGAAGCGCCGATCCCCGGGAAATCTCTCGTCGGCATTGAAGTTCCGAATAAAAAACCCGCAATCGTGCGCGTGCGCGAAATTCTGGAATCACCTGAATTCAAACAACGAAAAAACAACCTGACAATTGCATTGGGAAAAGATGTCAGCGGAAAATGCTGGGTCAGCGATATTGCCAGCATGCCTCACCTGCTCGTCGCCGGAGCCACCGGATCAGGCAAGAGTGTTTGCTTAAATACCATTATCATAAGTTTGCTTTATCAAAACAATCCCGATACTTTGCGAATGCTCCTGGTTGATCCGAAGAGAGTGGAATTTCCGATTTACAATGGAATACCGCATCTGCTGGCGCCGGTAATTACGGATGTGACAAAAACGGTTTACGCTCTGCGCTGGGCGATCACGGAAATGGATCAGCGCTTTGACATATTATCAAAAGCAAACAAGAGAAACATTGAAGCATACAATCAAACGGCAAAAGAAAAAATGCCTTACATTGTCATAATTATCGACGAATTGGCTGATCTCATGGTGGCGGCCTCAGCTGAAGTGGAAGGCAGCATCATTCGTCTGACGCAAATGGCGCGCGCCGTGGGAATTCATCTGATCGTGGCAACGCAACGGCCTTCGGTGGATGTCATCACCGGACTGATCAAAGCCAATATTCCATGCAGAATCGCCTTCAGCGTCGCTTCTCTCATGGATTCCCGAACAATTCTCGATTCTTCCGGAGCGGAAAAACTGGTCGGCAAAGGCGACATGCTTTTCATGACTCCGCAAGCGTCAACTCCGCGACGGCTCCAAGGAACTTATTTATCTGACGATGAAACGAAAAAAGTCGTCTCATTCCTAAAAGACGCATTCGGAGAAGAACCTGATTACAATGATGAAATAGTAAACAAGCAATCAAGCGCCAGCAGTTTTGATTTTCAAGGCGGGAATAATGATAATGGCGATGATTTGTTCGAAGAAGCCAAGGATGTTGTTCTTCGTTCCGGAAAAGCGTCGGCTTCGCTCTTGCAAAGACGGCTGAGAGTCGGTTATGCGAGAGCGGCCAGATTGATCGATCTGCTCGAAGACGCGGGAATCGTCGGACCGGCTGACGGAGCAAGGCCGAGAGAAATATTGATGGACAGAAATTCAATTCAAAATTCAAAACCGACAGCTCCGCCCCATTCATTTGAAGAAGATAATGATGAAGAAAACGAAGAAGACGATTCGGACGATTTTGAAGAAGAACCGCCGAAAAAAACCAATTCTTTTCCAAACGAATCCGATGATGATGAAATTTATTAAATTACCACTATGACCAGTTTTGTCAGCAAAAAACTTTCATCAATAAACACTCTGGGAGAAAAACTCCAGTCATACAGAAATGAAAAAAATTGGACGCGGGAACAAGCCGCAAAAATACTGAATATCAATGTAAGATACATCAAAGAATTGGAAGCAGATGATTTCGAACATCTGCCGGCAGATGTTTACACAATAAACATTTTGAAAAGCTACGCTGACATTCTGGAACTGAATCCCATCACAGCGGTGAATCTGTACAAACGGCAAAAAGCGCTTTATCTCGGAACCAGAAAAAAAAAGTACGACAGGAGCGGATCATTATTGAACAGAACACTGAATTTATTTCTGAATCCAAAACTGATTAAATACACAATAGGAAGCATTTTTTTGGTCAGCGTGTTATTATATATCGGCTGGCAGGTAAACAAAATAATCGAACCGCCGAAGCTGGTCATTGATTCGCCGGACGACAATATGATAATCAACAGCCGGGAAATAGAAATTTCCGGAACCACGGACAAGGAAGTCAATCTGACAATCAACAATCGGCTCTTGCTCAGCGACAAAAGCGGACATTTTTCACTGAAAATCGATTTGCAAAAAGGATTGAACATCATCAAAATTTCCTCGCAAAAAAAACACAGCAAAGAACAAGTCATATATCGCCGCATTATTGTGACGGAAGAAGAAACCGATGATTCGGACAGTTAATAATTTTTCAAATAATTTACATCAGAAAAATTTCATGCTTATTTTTCTGAAAAACCAATATGGCAAAAAAGGAATCCGGTGATATTTCACAAGTAAAGTTGGACGCGGCGGAAGATGCTATCCATCAGATCAAAGAAAAATATGGTGAAGGCGCGATCATGCGGCTCGGCGAAGCTCATGCGATGAATGTGGAAGCGATCCCAACCGGAAGCATTTCACTGGATCTCGCTCTCGGAGTCGGCGGAGTTCCGCGCGGCAGAATAATTGAGATTTTCGGACCGGAATCTTCCGGCAAAACAACTCTGGCGCAACACATTGTAGCTGAAGTTCAAAAGCAAAAAGGAACAGCCGCTTTCATTGACGCGGAACACGCGCTTGATCCTGATTATGCGAAAAAAATCGGAATCAATATCAATGAAATGTTTATTTCCCAGCCGGATACCGGAGAGCAAGCGCTGGAAATTGTGGAAACCCTTGTCCGCTCAAATGCGATTGACATTATAGTAATCGATTCTGTGGCCGCGCTGACGCCAAGAGCGGAAATTGAAGGAGACATGGGAGATCACCACATGGGACTGCAAGCCAGACTCATGAGTCAGGCGCTGAGAAAATTGGCCGGAATTATCGGAAAAACAAAGACAACCGTTATATTTATCAATCAGACCAGACAAAAAATCGGCGTGTTTTTCGGCAATCCGGAAACAACTACCGGAGGAATGGCATTGAAATTTTACAGCTCAGTGAGAATTGAAGTCAGACGCGCCGCGCAAATCAAAAAAGGAGAAAACACAATCGGCAATCGAGTAAAAGTGAAAGTAGTGAAAAACAAAGTCGCTCCGCCATTCCAATCCTGCGAATTTGATATCATGTACAATGAAGGCATTTCCGTTTCCGGAGATTTGATCGACACTACACTGACCTACAATATCATTTCAAAAAGCGGCAATTCCTATTCATACGGAGAAGAAAAGCTGGGCGTCGGCAGAGAAAACGCAAAACAATATCTCCGCAGCAATCCGAAATTAATGGAAAAAATGACAAAGCAAGTCTGGGAAATCGTCGATAAAAGAAGATTGGAGGAAAACGGTTCGTAAAAAAACCTTAAACGCAATAAAAAAAGAAAGGCAATTGATCTGCCCTTCTTTTTTTTCTTTATCGATTGAGATATGGAAGAATTGCCATGAATCGCGCGCGCTTGATCGCTGTCGCCAATTTCCGTTGATGCTTCGAGCACAATTTACTTCGTCTCGGAGGCATGATTTTCGCGTAAGATGAAATAAATTTTCTGAGCAACTGTCCGTCAGTATAGTTGACTTCTTTTATTCCATTTATGCAAAAGTAACAGCCTTTATCCTTATTTAAACTTGGTTTCATAAAATGTTTTGTTATTAAAATGGTATGTCTTCAACCTTTATTTCTTCATCAGCTTGATTGTTTGCCGTGGGAATTTCAGTTGCGACAGCGCTCGTTGCCACTGGCTCAAAATTTGCAGAACCGCCGGAAGATGTTGACGCGCCCGCGCGATCCAGCATGATCATATTGTCAGCCACAATTTCCGTTTTATATTTTTTCACTCCATCCTGCCCCTCCCAATCTCTGGTCTGCAATCTTCCTTCAATGTAAACTTTACTGCCTTTTCTCAAATACTGATTGCAAATTTCCGCCAATTTGCGCCAGACTACAATGCCGTGGTATTCGACTCTTTCCTGTCGCGCGCCATTCGCGTCTGTCCAGGTAAAATTCGTCGCCACGCGAAATGAAGAAACCGATGTTCCCTGAGGAGTTGTTCTTCCCTCGGGATCAGCCGTTAAACGTCCGATGATCATTGCTCGGTTGAGATCCATATTGATTTTTGTTAATTGAATTAAATGTGTTTTGGAATTGTTAGAATGATTAGCTTGTAGCTGATTAGCTTTTTAGCTAATTTTAAACCTTGCGACTAATTTATAATTTAGGTTGCTGCGAATGTTCGAATAATCGCGAATTCTCCACCGCAGCGTGCGGGGCGGGCGAATTATAATTTAGAATTTTATTGTGCTCCTTGCTTAGTGCTCCTTGCCGTAGGTTGCTGCCACCGCATCGTGCGGGATCCCGCCCGCGGCGATGATTTAGGATTTCGTATTTCGGATTTATAATTTCATTTGATTGAATTCCAGGCGCAAGATTTTGCGCCGGATTAGGCGGGTGCAACCCGCCTCTACAAAAATTGTTATATGCTATATGCTACGTGCTAAAGCATATCATCCGTCAAAATATCATCCAACTTCTTGTCCAAATCCTCCAAACTCAATTTCTGTTTTTCCGCTTTCACCTTTTCCGTCGGCGCTTCAGGCGCTTTTGCCAAGGTTTCCGGTTCTTCCTTTATCGCGCCCGGCTTTGCGTCTTCATCTAGTTTTTTCAATTCATCTTCTTTTTCTTGTCTCAAATTTTCCTGAATCTTGTTTTCACGCTTGATCTCAGCTTCTGTTTTAATTCTCTTTTTCACGATCAAATGCCGAATAATCTCGGGCATCAATTTCAACAAAGAATCAAGCTTTTTCATTTGCTCTCCTTCCATGTTGAATTCAACCGCAACATAAGTTCCTTGAAACGCTTGTTTTATCGGATACGCCAACTTTTGTCTTCCGAAAATTTGATCAGCCGTCAATTCGCCTCCTTGCTCCTTGATCACTCCGGAAATCTTTTCAATAACCTTTGTCAATTCATCATCCAGATATTTAATCGGAACAATGTACAACAATTCATAGTGTTGCATCATAAACTCTAAAATTTTGACATTCTGTAATCTCCGAGACGGAAATTAATGGACTTAAAGCAGAACATCATTAATTTATTAAACTAAGGTCAATTTAACATAAAGAATAAAATTTGGCAAGATCTACAATAAGTGCATTTAATAAGGTTCCACAACATGCTTTCTTTCAATTCCCTCAAAACTTATTCTCTATTAGCAAACTGCGATAATATTTTTGTCCCAGACATAAACTTTTGAGTTATATTTTTCACCTTTACTCTATAAATACCTGCACCCATTGCTTCATCACCTATGTACAAAAATTCACAATGACGACGGTTGGCTAAAGAGGGGGAAAATAGTGTTTAATCATTTCTGACATATAAAACTATTTTTTATAGATATTTGTAGGAGTTAAACTTTAATTTTAATACCCCCGATACAATTTAATACAATTATTCGTACTAACTTGCACCATTCACTAACTTTCGTTATACTATAATTGTTAATAATCTAATAAAATAAACCGTATGATAAGAAAAGTAAAATTTAGTAACTTCTATTCGTTCCACAAAGAACAAGAAATTAGCTTTTTGGCAAAAAAGAAAAAAACTTATGATTATTATCAATCAAAATCTGGCGACCAAATAACTAAAATTGCTGGTTTTATTGGTGGTAATGCGGCTGGTAAAACAAATATTATGAGGTTTTTCAGTTTCTTGAGTTATTTTGTATGCAGAAAGGTATCCGATGAATCTCCGCTAATAGTAGACATTGCGTATAAAACATTTTTTAACAACAATGAGCCGTCAAAATTTTACATTGAATTTGAAAAGACAGATTCTATATTTTTTTATGACTTTTCAATTCAAAACAATGAAATATTTAGTGAATCTCTTTTTGTAAAAAAAATACAAAAAGGATCTCGAAAAATTGAAATTTTTTCGCGCCGCTTGAATTCCATTAAAATATTAAATGCTGATTTTTTTAAAAATTTATCAGCGGATGCTTTTCCTGATATTAGAAAGGATGTTTCTTTTATTGCATTCATAAAAAAATCCACTTACAACGTTGATATACTAAATGTTGTTTATGATTACTTTCTAGAATTTAAAACTAATATTAATGAAACAGGAGAAACAAATCATCTTGGCCACCAACTTAAAACACTTAATAATTATCTTAATGATCCTAACCTAAAAAAAGAGATGGAAAAATTTATTAGCCATTTTGATGTGGGATTAAGTGGTTTTGAAATTATAAAAGAAACAAAAGATAAAAATTCTTTTATAACAGTTCATGGCGTTCATTCTACGAAAGGAAACAATAATAAGCTTGATTTTATTTACGAATCGAGAGGTACACAATCCTTATTTTTTACTATTGGGGATATTTTAAGCGCCTTAAAAAACAATAGCATTGTTATAATTGATGAAATCGAAACTGGATTTCATCCAGAAGCTTTAAATAAAATTATTAGCTTCTTTATAGATGAAGACAAAGATAAAAAATCTCAAATACTCTTTTCATCGCATTCCCTAGGATTCATGAACAAGCTAGACATACATCAAATTTTTCTAACAGAAAAGAACGAAAACGGCGAAAGTACTGTGTATCGCCTAAACGAGGTTGAAGGAATTCGGACAGATGAAAACTATTTAGCAAAATACATGACTGGAGCTTATGGGGCATTCCCTAAAATAAGAGTATAAATTTATGACATCTCTTTATTCTTGCTTAATGTTTGGAGAAGGGAAAAAAGATAAAAAATTTTTGATAACCCTGATTGATTTACCTAAATTTAAATATCATACATCAAAATGGACTATCAAAATCGAGGGGGCAAGCGGGTCTTCTCCGGAGGTAATCCTCCGCCAATGTCAGGCAATTCCTTATTTCCAAAATTACAATTTAGTTATTTGCTTCATTGATTTAGATAAATTGAAAAATGATTACCCCCAAAAGTGGGAAACTAAAAAGAAACAGCTTGAAAAAAATTACTCAAATATTACAATTATATGGCAAATCGATAATGCAGAAGACGAATACCGAAAAGTATTGGGGGCTCAATACGATAATAAACATAAATTAAATAAAATGGCGAAAAAACAGGTAGCCCTATTTATAAATTCCTCGCTTTGGAAAAGAATATTAAAACCTATACGAGATACGGAAAAAGAACTGAATAAATTATGAGTTCTAGTCATTAGGCTTTCACCGAATGCCCACTTTATTTTTCTTCCCCGCATTCCGAAAAACATCTCATATCCTAGTATGCCATGGAAAATAATTAAAAAATCTTTCTTATTTTTTACAAAAATATGACCGACAACAAAACACTATCGTATTCAGAGATGATTAATTTAGGCAAACAAAACCTTGAGTCTTTACTGGATACTGGGACTACAGCATCTGGCAAAAAGATGATGTCTTATGAGGAAATGCTAAACTTAAGTAGCGAAGATGCATTTCAAGAAATATTAATCCTGAAAGCAGAATTTGACAGAAAGAATCTCCTCCAAGAAATGATTGAACACGAAGAAAAAACCAACACTATCAAAGACGAATTATTAAACGATGTCAAAAGAGGAAAACAAATTTCGGCGGAAAGTATCGCGCTTCGAATGGTTTTTGACAAAAATGAAAGTGCCGAGATTGTTTCGATATTTGATAAAGTAAAAAAAAGATTAAAGCACTTAGAAAAAACAGATGACACGGATCTCGTACAAGACGCAATATACGCCAAGGCTGCATCTGATTTTGTTAATTCAAGTAAACACAAAAATTAAGACAATCTTTTATTACATCCGCCAACCGCTTATTTCACCGCCACCAATTACCTTTCATCCGCTTTATTTACAAAAACAATCACTTTTTCCATACGACGCAGGTAATGCGCAGTCGCAATTTGTACGCGAAATAAAAAAAGGCCCGCCGAACGCGTTCGACGGACCAAATTTCCTCAATCCGTTGAAACCGGAACTTGCTCCGGCTGTTTTACTAAAAAAAACGACTTCAGTCATTCTTTCACCCGGCTCTTCCCTACGGGCAGAGATTCACAACTGATAAAATAATAAAAACAAATAAAACTCACCGTAGCCATCAAATCCAGACTGCACAAGACTCTATCTTTATTCATCGCAAAAAATAAAATTACTCCAGGAAAAACACACAACACCCAAACCAATCTAAGCAGTTGATGCATCTCCGGATTTTTTCTCGCGGTTGAACTTCTCTCCCTTTTCGTGTCCTGCAATAAATACCAACATACAAAACCAGAAATTACGAACAGCAATACTGCTTTCGCGATGAACATATTTCCTTCCAACATGCCGTAACAAACCTCGGAAACCACAAAAATCATCGCATTGAGGTAGGCAATCTTATAATTTAATTTCCCGATTCCCGTTATCTTCGCGCCCCAGTCGGAAAATCGCTGAAATTTGTCCAGCACCCAGCGGTCGATGGAAGAGATAACTCTCCACATGGCGTCCTCCTTGTCAATGTTCAAACCTTGTAAGTTTACAAAAAACCGCGAATTTTGTCAATCAATTACCGCAAACATTAATTGACTGCCTATTTAATTCATGCTATACTTTCCACGAAAGCTAGTTTAGATAATAAACTAGCATTTTTTATAAATAAATTTAGTTTTTACCAACTATTTGCAAAAGTTATGATAGACCCATCAATCAAAGCCGCGATCAAGCAAATTTGCGCGGAAAAAGGACTTTCCGAAGAATCTGTCCTCGAAACAATCAATTCCGCATTGGCAGCCGCTTACCGAAAAGATTTCGGCGACAAAATGCAAAATATTCAGGCTGAATTTGAATTGGACAAAGGAACAATAAAAATTTTCGATGTAAAAGAAGTTGTGACAGACCTGTCTCCCGAAGAATTGGCCGCAATGGAAGAAATGCGATTGAAGCGTGAAGCGATCAAAGAAGCGCTGGAAAAAGGAGAAATTACGCCCGAAGAATTGAAAAAACAGCGGGATGAAGAAGAAATAAAATCAGCTGAAGCAAAGGAAGAAAAAGCCGAAGGCGAGGAAGCGGAAGAAGAACGGCATTTCAATCCGAAAACGGAAATTCAAATTTCAGACGCGAAAAAAATCGATGAAAAATATGAAATCGGAGATTTTGTAAAAACCGAATTGGCAATTCCCGGAGAATTCGGCCGAATGGCAGCGCAAACCGCGAAGCAAGTGATCATTCAGCGACTGCGCGAAGCGGAAAGAAATATCATTTATCAATCATTCAAAGACAAAGAAGGCGAAATTCTCAACGGCATGGTTCAAAAAATCGAAGGCCGCAACATTATAATTGATCTGGACAATGCGACCGCCATCATGCCGCCGTTCGAACAAATCAGACGGGAAAATTACCGCATCGGCGACAGAATAAAAATTCTGCTCGTCAGCGTTTCTCTCACAACCCGCGGACCGGAATTGATCGTTTCTCGCGCCAGCACGGACTTTGTAAAAAAACTTTTTACTTTGGAAATTCCGGAAATCTCCAATAATACGATTGAAATAAAAGAAATCGCCAGAGAAGCCGGCTCTCGAACAAAACTTGCCGTATTTACGGCTGACGAAAACATTGATCCCATCGGATCATGCATCGGACAGCGCGGCGCCCGCATTCAGACTATCATCCAAGAATTGGGCGGAGAAAAAATCGACATTATCGAATATAGCGAAGATCCGAAAAAATTCATTACAAATTCATTGTTGCCCGCTAAAATCACAAGCGTTGAACTCAATGAATCTGACAAAACTGCGGAAGTCTCGGTTCCGCAGGATCAATTATCATTAACGATCGGACGCGCCGGACAAAATGTCCGACTCGCCTCGAAAATCACCGGCTGGACAATCAAAATAAAAGAAGCCGCGGCTGAAGCTCAACCGGAAACTGAAACAACCGAGAAAACGGAAGAACAGCCGGCAGTTGAAGCGGAAAAACCAAAGGCTAAAAAGAAATCCAAGAAAAAAGAAACTTCAGACGAAGCGGAATCAACGAAAACCGAGCCGGTTGCCGAGAAGAAATCCGCCAAGAAAAAGAAATCTGAAAAAGTTGAAGCGGAAAAAAAAGAAGAAGAACCGATGAAAGAAGCGGAACAAGCCGCGGAAACTTCAGAAGAAAAAATCGCTGAATAAACTTTCATTCGAAAAAATTAATTTTATTTTTCCAATTACTTCACAATTATGATTCAACTTTTTAACACGGTTCTATATCAGCCCATTTACAATTTGCTGGTTTTTCTCTACAACATTGTGCCGGGCAATGACATCGGACTGGCGATCATCGCGCTCACAATTATAATAAAAGTAATCTTATATCCATTCGGAGTTCAGGCGATAAAAGCGCAAAAACAATTGCAAGACATTCAGCCTAAACTAGATGAATTGAAATCAAAACACAAAGACGACAAAGAAAAGTTGGCATCGGAAACAATGAAAATTTACAAGGAACAAAAAGTAAATCCGCTGTCTTCCTGTCTGCCCCTGCTAATTCAATTTCCATTTCTGATCGCGGTTTATCACGCTTTTCGCACCGGTCTGGCGTCCAGCGATTTGAACCTGCTCTATTCATTCGTGCCAAATCCCGGACACATCAATTCGATTTCAGCCGGAATTATCGATCTGGCCGTTCCCAGCATTCTCCTCGCCGTTCTGGCCGGAGCCGCGCAATTCGTTCAGACAAAAATGATGCCGATGGCTCAGCCGAAAATAAAAACGGACGCGTCAAAAGACGAAAGCATGATGGCGAGCATGAACAAAAGCATGTTGTATTTCATGCCGGTAATGACAATAATAATCGGAATAAATCTGCCGGCCGGACTGACTCTTTATTGGCTACTGACAACAGTATTAACAACGGTTCAGCAAAAAATTCTTTTCCGAAAAAAACAAAACATGACGACAATAGTCGAAGCAAAATAAAATGATTATCAACTTTCAAAAATTAAAAAACTTGCCGGTGGAAACGGAAAAAGGCATTCACCTCGGAGATCTTATCGACATTGAAATCAATGTCAACGACCATTCGATAACGAAATATCTGGCCAATGACAAAAAATATTTGATTACCGGAAATAAATTTCTCATTTCTCCGGAACAAATCATCAGCATTTCCGAAGAAAAAATCATTGTGGCTGACAACACGGTTCTGAGCGAAGAACAAGAAAAAGCAACGCCAGCGCTCAATGTGGAAGAAGCGGGAATAATCAACGCAAAATTGGAAAACCGGTTATGATATGCGAAAAATTGAAAAAAACATTTCAGAAACTCTCGCGTATTTCAACCTTTTCCAAATGCCGCTGACATCATGGGAAATATACAAAAATCTTTTTAATCCCGAGAAAAATTATTTTTTTTCCGAAATTCTGGAAACATTGGAAAACATGAAAAATAAAAGTCTTCACGAACAAGAAGGCTTTTATTTTTTTGCCGGAGAAGAAAAAAATATCGCGATTCGAAAAGAGCGATATCTCATTGCAAATGAAAAAATAAAAAAAGCGCGCCAATATTTGCGACTCATCGGAATTCTGCCGTTCGTTCGCGCGATTTTCATCTGCAATGATCTCGGCTATCTTAATGCTCCGGAAGGAAGCGACATTGATCTGGCAATCATCGCGAAAAAGAATAGAATTTGGACGGCAAGATTTTTTTCAACTCTGCTCATGGCTATTCTCCGAAAAAGACCAACAGCAAAATCGCGCAAAAATAAAATTTGTCTGAGTTTTTATATAACTGAAGACAATCTGAGTCTGGAAAAAATCGCATATGAAAATGACATTCATTTCGTTTATTGGATCAATCAATTCATGCCGATTTTCCAAATGGAAAATCTGGCTGAACGGTTCTCAACGGAAAATGAATGGACGCGCCGATTTCTGCCACATTCATATCCCCACAAAACAAATGATCGCTGGTCAATAAAAATAAATTCTTTCGCAAAAAATACAATGGAATTTTTCATCAAAGGAAAACTCGGAGATTTGCTCGAAACAATCTTGAAAAAAATCCAACTGAAACTTTTTCCCCGAACACTGGAGCTTAAAAAACTTGAAGAAAATACGGATGTAATTATCAATGACAAAATTCTGAAATTCCATTGCAAAGATTGCCGGCTGGAAATCAAGAAAAATTGGAAAGAAAAAACCGGCCGAAATGTTATCCGGCCGGATTATTTTCCCCTTGATTCAAAAAGTTCGGCAGCGCGAGAAGTCAAAACTCTTTGATTCGCCCTTGTATGAAATCGATCCTCCGATTCGATCATTGATGGGAGCGTGCGCAATGGAAACGGAAATATTCGGCTCCAGACGTTGGACAGATCCTTCGCATCCATTGATATCGTAGGAAATGTCGCTGATCGACGCGCGACTTTGATTGAAAATTTTTATCCCGTTTTTATCAGCTGAAATTTCCATTTCATCCCATGAATATTGGCAGAGGAGCTGACGCTCGAAATTTGATTCTTCGGCTGCCTCATCGATAAAATAGATAAAAAAGAAAATCAAAACAAATACTAAAATAAACGGCCATATTCCAACAGCTGAAATTCCGCGAAAACCATGATTTTTCAGCGACAGCGCCAGCCCCGCTAACAACAAAACCAAACTCAAAGTTATAAGATAACTTGCCATGATAAACCTCCGTTGTTCATTCGTTAGTGGTTGCGGTGAAAGATTCCCTTTTATCGTTTTGCGATTTTCTCGCATTTCTTGAAATTCAACTCAAATTCAAGTTCTCCCGTTCTCAACGTTGCGGTTGGAAGCGATCGTATCCAGCTTTGATCGCTCACGAATATTCTGCCGCCTTCCGGCAAATTCGCGTCAATTTTCGCTGAACCGCGATCCAGAAACACCGGTTTTTCTTCCTTCCCGGTATTTTCCACCAGCAATACTTCTTGAACGGAAGTTATTTTCAACCCGTTTTCATGAAAAATACATTGTCCGCCCAGCATTTCCGGGGACAATTGCATTAAAACAACCAAATGCATCGCCAGAGACAAAAACTCCACGACCAATCCTGAGGTCAGAAAACAATGGCGCAGTCCGTGCATTACTCTGCTTCTCTTGCAGAATAGAAACGTTGCGACAAGAAAAAAACCCAACATTTCGAAAATCACGATTCCCCAGCTGATCATGCGTCCTCCTTTTTCACGCAAATTGTCAAAAAACCATTGATTTAATGTATAATGAATATAATTAATTGTCAATCCTATGCAAAAACTAAAACAAATCATCGATTATCTTATTTATCTTCTGATTTTTCTCCTTCCTCTGCAAACGCGCTGGATTTATCATGAAGGAATATTGAACGGAGAACCGTGGGAATACGGCGCATTTTCCCTGTATGCCACGGAAATTCTGTTCGGCGTTATTTTGATTCTCTCCATAATTCATCTGATCGGAACATGGAAATCGAAATTTTCAAAGCCGGATAAACGAAGAATTTTCCGCGTTTCCATTTTGATAATTTTTATCTTATTTTTCATTCTCAACGCTTTTTTCGCGATCAACTCTTCCATCGCTATTTACAAATTCGTCCAGCTCATTCTCGCAACCGCTTTTTTCATAATAATTTTAATCAGCCGGCTTGATCTCAAAAAAATTTCCTGGGCGATCGCGCTGAGCGCCCTGTATCAAAGCATTGTCGCGATTCAGCAATTCATCGGACAGAAAGTTATTGCCAATAAATGGCTGGGAATGTCAGCGCAAGATCCGGCAACGCTCGGAGTTCCGGTGATCGAATCAGCTGGAATTCGCACGCTTCGCAGTTTCGGCACAATGCCGCATCCGAATATTTTGGCCGGATTTCTTCTCATCAGCTTAATAGTTATCATCGGTTTGTACGCCATGACAAAAATTTCCAAACGAAAAAAACTATTGCAGCTTTTATTCACAATAAATTTCATCGGACTGCTCACCGCTTTTTCCCGCTCAGCCCTTCTGGCTTTTGCTGTCGTCACAATTTTCATGGCTTTTTATTTCAGCAAAGACAAAATCATGAGTCGCGCGACAACCAAATTCATCATCATCGCGATTTTCATTTTCATATTATTTTCCGTTTCTTTTCCAAATCTTATGGCAGCGCGCGCGTTCGGCGAAGGAAGACTCGAAGTTCAATCCAACGCTTCCCGGCTGGAGCAATACAATGAATTCGCAAAAATATTTTCAAACCGTTGGCTCATCGGCGTCGGTCTCGAAAATTATTCCTTGGCGGTGAATGAAATCAATCCGAATCAGCCGGCTTGGAATTATCAACCGATTCACAATGTTTATCTGCTGATAATTACTGAACTCGGTATTGCCGGAATCGCAATTCTCGGATTGCTCGGATTTATGATTTTCAAATTGATAAAACTTCAGAAAAACAAAAATTATTATCTTCCCTGCCTGGTCGCGCTCGGATTTCTCGCTCTGTTCGACCATTATTTATGGAGCTTTTATTTCGGAATAATGTTCTGCGCGCTGATCCTCGGACTGGCGCTAACCGAGCAATCGGGAAAAAAATAATATGAATAAAATTTCTGAAAAATATTTCGGCAAGCACACTTTTCATCCTGATATAAAAAAAATCACTGCCCAAACAATCGATGAAACCGGATTCAAAATCAAAAAGGAAATCTGGCGCGGCATTATTTATGACAAAAATAAAGTCGGCAGTTTGATTTATTCAGGCGAATATAATGCAAAACCGGCAATTCTAAAAATTCAAGGTTTGAAACCGGAGATTGACGAAATTGATATTTTCAATCTATTCAAAAAAAATAATCTCAGCGCAAAAATAAAACTTCCGGAATTATTCGCCAAGAAAAAATATTCACGAAAAACCGGATTCGGCTATTTGATCATGGAAAATATTCCGCAAAAGAAAATTTTTGCGCCTCCATTTGCTTCGGAAAAACAAATCAAGCTGTTTTGTGAATTTTACAATGAATATCGCGAAAAAGTTTTTGCGGTTCCCTGGTGGAAAAATAGTATCAATACTGAAAAATTCATCTTGCAGAGACTGGCGGGCTGGATCAAAATCAGCAAACACAAAAAATTTTGGGATGAAAATCTCCAAGGAATCCGCGTAAAACAATTCAGAAAAATCATCAAAGCAAATTCCGATAAAATACCCATGGTCTTCTCCCGCGGACATCTGTCTTGCAATGATCTGTATCTTCAAAAAAACAAATTCGTTCTTCTCTCAAATTTATTCTGGAGCTGGCGGCCGAAATATTATGATCTGGCGTTCAATCTCTGGGCGTGTCTGTTAAAACTTCCGGCTGATTATTCATTTGAAAAAACGATTCTCTTTTTGGAAAAATGGATTACGGCTTATCGCTCCATTCCATGGATAAAAAAACAAAAAGATTTTGATGAAATTTTTTATATTTTATTGCTGGAAAGATTGCTCGGATCTCTTGTCATCGATGTTCGCGCGGGCAATCAACCGAAAAGTGAACAAAAAAAACTTTTTGAACTTCATTTGAAACTTTTTGATTATTTTGCTAAATTAATTCAAGGGTAATTGTTCTCTCAAAACAAAGGAGCCGAAAATGAAAGAAAAACATGGCGCCGCGATTCTCGGTTATGGAGTACCGCCGGACATTTTCAAGGATGGAAATTACAACCGCTACCTGGAGAATGCCTGGCTGGCGATCAATCTCAGCCAATGCGAGGAATTACTTCTGAGCGGCGGACATACAAATATTCATTATCCCGAAAAATCGGAAGCCGAAGAAATGCACAAGTATTTGATGACAATACCGGGATTCAGAGAATCCGGAATCATCGTTTTCAAAAATGAAGATTCCATCACCAGCTGGGAAAACATCAAATGGATTGATTGCATGATACGCGAAAATTCTCTCACTCACATCACTATTCATGGCGAGTTTTCACGCCGACGCAAAGTCAGGCTTCTCTGTCGCAGAATCCTTTCGCGCCAAGTCAAGGCAACTGTGAACGTCATTGATTTCGACCGCTCGCGAACGATTTTTTCCGATCTGAAGCAAATGATTGATTTTTTCGCCACTTTGTTGCAATTCATGTTTCCAAAAATTCGCGACCTTCGCCATTGGCGGCAAATGCGCCATATCAAAAAAGTTTCACAACCGTAAAAAACAATTTCCAAGGCTGTCTAACAGCCTTTCTTTTTTTCCGAAAAATGTCATAAAATAAATCGCCGGACCAAACTTGACGAACAGCGGTTTTTTATTATAAGATTGTGATTGCAAAATAGCGCTCGAAATTATTAATTGCTAAAACGGATATGAAGAATATTTAATTTAACCGAAATATTTTCATGTCTGCAAAATCAAAAATATGATCAAACCATTGAATGACCATGTGGTCGTAAAACCGATCGCCAAGGAAGAAAAAACTTCCGCCGGAATTATTCTTCCGGACACCGTTAACAAAGAAAAACCCGAGCAAGGCGAAGTGATTGCCGTGGGACCGGGAAAATTGCTGGAAAACGGAACGCGCGCAACAATGTCAATTCAGCCGGGAGACAAAGTCATATTTACAAAATATTCTCCTCATGAAGTCAAGATCGACAAAGAAGAATATTTGATTTTGAGCGAAGCTGATATTTTGGCGGTAATTGAATGAAGCAAGGAACACTTGGCAGGGAGCACTAAAGCAAGGAGCAAGGAACCCCGCCCTTCGCGAAGAGCGGGGGAACACTTGGCAAGGAGCACTAAGCAAGGAGCACAATAAAATCCTAAATTAGAAATTCTAAATATAATTCGCCCGCCCCCGCCCGTTGCGGTGGCGGCAACCAAAACTCTAAATTAGTCATAAACCTTCAAATTAGCTAAAAAGCTACAAGCTACAAGCTAATAAGCTAAATACCCTATGAGCAAACAAATTACTTTCAATGAAGAAGCGCGCCAAGCTTTGAAGCGAGGCGTAGACAAATTGGCCAATGCAGTTAAAATCACTCTCGGACCGAAAGGACGAAATGTCGTTCTGGACAAAGGATTCGGTTCACCGCAAATATGTAATGACGGCGTGACCATTGCAAAGGAAATCGAACTGAAAGACAAAGTTGAAAATATCGGAGCGGAATTGGTAAAAGAAGTTGCGACAAAAACAAATGACATTGCCGGAGACGGAACAACGACCGCGACTTTGCTGGCGCAAATCATTATAACCGAAGGATTCAAAAATGTGGCTGCCGGCGCAAATCCGATGTTGATAAAAAAAGGAATCGAAAAAGGCGTGAACGCGGTTGTCGAAGAATTGAAAACCAAAATTTCCAAGCCGATTTCCAATCAGGATGAAATTACTCAGATAGCTTCGATCTCCGCCAATGACGAACAAATCGGAAAAATTATTGCCGAGGCAATGCGCGAAGTCGGCAAAGACGGAGTGATCACAGTCGAGGAATCGCAAAGTTTCGGACTGGAAAAAGAAGTTGTTCGCGGAATGCAATTTGAAAAAGGATACCTTTCTCCATACATGATCACCAATTCCGAGAGAATGGAAGCCGAATATCAAGATGCTTACATTCTGATCACTGACAAGAAAATTTCCGGCGTCAATGACATTGTTCCCATTCTGGAAAAAATCGCGGCTGTCGGAAAAAAAGAATTGGTTATTATCTGCGAAGATGTTGACGGAGAAGCGCTGGCAACTCTGGTTGTCAATAAACTGCGCGGTGTGTTCAATACATTGGCGATAAAAGCGCCGGGATTCGGCGATCGAAGAAAAGAAATGTTGGAAGATATCGCGGTTCTGACCGGCGGAAAAGTAATTTCCGAGGAAGTCGGATTGAAACTGGAAAATGTTGAATTGGAAATGCTCGGATCATCGCACAAAGTTATTTCCACGAAAGAAAATACAACAATCGTCGAAGGAAAAGGAGACAAAAACAAAGTTGATGAAAGAATCGCCAGAATTCGAAAAGAATTCGAACTCGCCACTTCTGATTTTGACAAAGAAAAATTACAGGAAAGATTGGCAAAACTGGCCGGCGGAGTCGCTGTCATCAAGGTTGGCGCCACAACGGAAACCGAAATGAAAGAATTGAAACTAAGAATTGAAGACGCGATCAACGCGACAAAGGCGGCAGTGGAAGAAGGAATCGTTCCGGGCGGCGGAGTCGCATTGTTCCGCGCAAAACAAATTTTGAATAACATTGAAATAGAAGGAGACCAAAAAATCGGCGTGGACATTTTAAAGCGCGCGCTGGAAGAACCGCTGCGCCAAATCGCTGAAAACGCCGGAAAAAACGGCGCGGTCATTGCCGAAGAAGTGAGAAAGCAAAGCGGCAATATCGGATACAATGCGGCCAAAGACAAATTCGAAGATCTCGTCAGCGCCGGCATTATTGATCCTACAAAAGTGACTCGCATAGCTCTGCAAAACGCAGCTTCAATCGCTTCCATGCTTCTCACAACCGAATGCGTTGTGACAGATGCGCCGGAAGAAAAAAACTGCGACCACAATAGCGGCGGAATGCCGAATATGGGCGGAATGGGAGGAATGATGTAGAGCGAGCGGGTGCCAGGAAACCAGTGACCCGGGAACCAGGAATCCGGATAGCCTGGTCCCCTGGTTCCCGGATAGCCTGGTAGCCTGAAATCACAACTAGCAAATTAAAAAGCGGCGACCCATGCTGGAGTCGCCGCTTATGTTTTTTTCGCTATTTCCCGCCACCCGCGCTGACCATGACGCGAAGTTGCTCTCGTGACATGAGACGCACTGACGCAGTTGAAAAATGTTCATTCCAAAGAAGAATTTCTTCGCTTCTGATCCGCCCCCGCGCGAGCAGTTCCTGAACGATTTCAAAAAACTTCAGTTCACAAGCCTTCTCGAACCCATGAAAATTGAAATCCATGCTGAACGAATAAATCGTCGAAACCTCGCTTTCTTTGAGGCAAATTCTTTGTGAGATTCGATATGCCGGCAACTTCACATGCAGCAATACCACCTGAATATGAATGACTTGGATGCCGCTGGAATACGCGCAATCCACCACACTCCGGATCATTTCGGGAATAACCGTGCGAACTTTCTCCAGCTTTTCGCTGCGATCGTCCCTCCGAATTTGCAATGCTTTAATTTCGCGGTCACAATCGAGAATTTCCTTGAGATACAATGATTCAGTTTCGAGGCAAATCTCCAAGTCCCTGAGACTACTCTTGGTCGGAGAATACATCTCTGTCATGGCCCACCTCCAGCCGTCAACTGTTAATCAGGCACTCCACTAAATTAACCCGACAAAACAATTTTGTCAATCCCGCAATTCTCAATAAATAACCAAAAAAAAATTGTCATACTTCGACTGGCTCAGTATGACAATTTTTTTATTATACGATTCCCTTGCGGATCTTTTCAATTTCCTCTTCATCTTGTTTGCTTTGCTCTTCCGCCGTTCTTTTCAACTTTACTTTTTTACTTCCTTCAATTTCATCTTCCAATTCATTGATTCTCATGTTTTTTCCTTTCGTATATTCATCCAGCCAGTCCAGATATTCATCCAGTTCTTCATTCGACAATTTTTTAATTTCCTCGGAAGACAATAATTCCCATTCTTTTGCCATAAAATTTCTAAATGTTAATTCCCTTTTCACTCAACTCTTCTTTGCTTTTCTTTATAATTTCCTGCGCTATCAATGCATATCTTCTCGCCGTTTCTCCTTGAAGTTTTTCTTTTTTCAATGCAGGCAAAATTCCGACAAGATCTTTGATTTCTTTCTTTTTGTCCGGCAAATTTCTGGCAATCAAGATTAACTTCGCGGCCACACTTCCAAATCCCGCATCTTTTACCGCATTGCTAAACGCTTCAATCTCATCTTCCAGTTTCAAATCCGCCGCTTCTTGCTCCAAACCTTCTTCTTTCGCACTCAGAACACTCGCTTCCTCGGTTAATTCAAACGCTTTTGCCTGAGGAGTTTGTTCTTTTTTCAATTCCGGCGCTTCTGCCGCCGTAGTTTCCTGTTTTGCTTGTGAAGTTTCATCTTTCATAATTTGCATGTTTATAAATAATTCTCCGGTAAAATAATATTTTATGCCGCCAATTTCACATCCAACGGCTGGCCGCTCGCATTTTCAATCGCAATTTTCAGATTTTGCGCGATTCCTTTGTAAAACTCTCCATCCACCGGTTGCATAACCATTCTGCTTTCTCCTCCGGCGCCCTTCTGTATTGTGGCGGATTTCTGAGATTCCAGATCTGTTGCGAATTTATTTATTGCCGTTTTTATCGCATCAACCTTGTCTCCCATTTCAATAATGAGCGTATTAAGCGGATTTTTTCGATCGCTTGACCGCCTTGCAATCAATATATCATCGAATGCATCAATCTTTGCCGCCAACGCTCTGACTTTTTTCACTTTATTATCAATAATTGCCGTCGGATCCTGCTCATTCAATTCCGCGTCAGTCAAAAACAATGCATCAGCTCCTTTTGCCAATTCCTTGACTGAATTTTCCCATTCTTTTTCCAGAGCTTCCGCTGATTCGGCTTTTGATTCGGCTGTTGCCGATTCTTGCTTCAATTCCGGCGCTTCTTCCGCTTTTGAACCGACAGTCGTTTCCATTGCCGCGGCCTCTGATGGCGGCGCAACGGTTTCCGCGATTTCCGGCGCAATGGTTTCTTTTTCCGGTTTTATTTCTTTTTTCAATTCCGGCGCTTTTTCAACCGGCTTTTCCACCGGTTTTTCAGCAATAACCGGTTCTTCAACTTTTTCCGCTTCCAATGGTTTTTCTTCAATTATTTGCTCTTCATCAATCGGCTCATATCCCACCGCGTCTTCATACGCCTGCCGTTTTGTCCGCAAATCTTCCAATTGCGCGGTTGATTCCTTGATCAGTTTTTGCATTGTTGTCATAATTCCCTTTCTGGCAGATCCTTTTTCTTCATTGCGCAGAGCAATCTCGGCAAATTTCAATTCAGCTTCCGTATCTTTGATCGATTCATTTACTTTTTCCAATTCAACATTCAAAGCTTTCTCATCTTCAGGCGAAAGCTTTTTCTCAGCCACTTCAATTATTTCCGGCTCAACTTCCAGATGACCTTCGCTTATTTCTTCTTTTCTTTTTGCCAGTTTTGCGATTTCTTCATCAGCTTCCTTTATTTCTTTTTGAAAAGCTTCAACTTCCGCGCCGTCACTTGTTCCCGCGGCTTTTAATTTAGCCAAGGATTCCTGCGCTTTTGTCTTCGCTTCAACTTCGAGTGACACATCATCATCGATTTCATTCAACTGCGCTCTTATTTCTTCTTCAGAATGTTTTGGCTCGATTTCTTCCAAATCAGCTTCAGTCAATTCAATTTCTTCTTCCGCCTGTTCCGGCGCTTCCGGCTTTTGCGATTCTATCGCGCCGATAATTTCCGGCTCAACTTCAAGATGACCCTGGCTTATTTCTTCTTTTCTTTTTGCCAGCTTTGCAATCTCCTCATCCGCTTCCTTTACTTCTTTTTGAAATGCTTCAACTTCCGCGCCTTCGCTTGTTCCTGCGGCTTTCAATGTATCCAATGATTCCTGCGCTTTTGTTTTCGCTTCAACCTCGAGAGATACATCATCATCGATTTCATTCAACTGAGCCGCTATTTCCTGCGGAGAATGTTCAGCTGAAATATCCGGTTCATCCGGAACAATCGGCGCTTCGATTTTAATTTCTTCTTTTGGCAATGGCGGCGGTTTTATTTCTTCCATATCTTCAGTTGTCAATTCAATCACCTCTTCCTTCCCTCCCTCAATCACTTCCAATTTCGGTTTTGCTTGAACTTCTTTGTCAACATTCGCCGGCTCGCCGAGCATTTCAGCCAATTTTATCTCAGCAGTCAATCTTTTCATTCTTTTTTCAATATCATCCATTGATTTTTCAATATTTTCAATTTCAGCGGTTATTTCCGCTTGTTTGTCAGGATCAATGTCTCCGCCGGCTTTTGATTTTTCCAGATCAGCCTCAGCATCTTTCAAATAACCGTCCGCAATATCAAAATCCTCTTGAATCGCTTCAAGCTTTTTTTGCAAACGCCCTTTTTCTCCTTCAACTCCGGTTTCCTTTTTCGATTCCGGCGCTTCCGGCGTTTGAACGGCTTCTTGCATCGCCGATTTTTCAACATCTTGCGGTTGTTGCACCATATTTTTTCTTTTTATTTTTAATATTTGCTATAATTATATCAGAAAATTAATAACAAACCAAAAATATGGCGGAAATCAAATCAGAAGCAATCGCTCCGGCGACAAAAGAACAAAAAATAGCATCGCTCGAAGCGGAAATGGCCGAGCTGGCCAAGGAAGCGGCTGAAGCGAAATCAGCGTCAGCCAAAGTAAAAATAAAAATCCGGCAAATGCGCGCGGAAAAAAAATTAAAGGAAATAAGAACGCAGATTACCGCAATGTAATAAAAAAAACGACCGAACGGTCGTTTTTTTTGTATTGAAAATCTACAACTTATAATATTCTTTAAATCTTCTCATTGCATCATTGTCAGCCCTATTGAAATTATCTGTTATTTGTCTTGCTTCCAAATCTGCATTTAGATTCATGCCATATTTATTTGATAAATCAGTAATTTCTTTGGTTAAGACACTTTTATCAGGATAAACTGATCTGCGAATTTCGTTTATGGCTCCCCTCAATTGCTCCTTGCGGATCGGTAGGGAGGCCCTGAGACCTTCCGCGTTCTCTATCATTGTTTGCACCTGCTCTTTTGTCAACTTAAAGCTTCCTTGTTGAATTTCACCTTTTTCATCAACAATTTTTTCAACCACTACCGTTTTTGTAAAAAAACCGAATTTTTTTAACAATGGAGCTAAAGATGCTCTCACTTGAGACACCTGCTTTAACTTTTCATCAATTTCTATCATCTCATCCGCAGTATTGGACAGGGATTCTCCCAACGAGTTAACTTTTTCTGAAATGTTCTCCTGATATTCTTTCAGCTTCGCTTCTCCTTCTTCGAATTTCATTTTTTTAGCTTCATCTTCCTTCCGCATCTCTTCCAATTTCGCTTCGTGTTCTTTATCTATCCCCTGTTCCGCCGCCGCCTCCTTTAGCGCTTCAGCTGTAATTTCTTGATCTGCCGCCTCAGGACTTTCTTCTTTTTTCTCCATCCCCGCCTTTAATTCATCTCGTCTTTTCCCCAAAGCAACCATTTCCTGATATTCTGCGGAATTGAACAACTGCGAAACATTATTCATCTGTTCCTCCGAAATTTTACCCGGTAAATTTTTTTGCGCATACCCAGCCAGTTGCTCCATGTTCATTTTTTCAATTTCTTTACGCTGCTCATCAGAAATTGGTTCCAGTTTATCCAATGCATCGCCAATATCATACTTTTGAAGTATCGCATTCATCCTACCACTCCAATGATCAACTATTTCTGAATATTCCTCCGCTGGTGTTTTTTCCCCTGGCAATTCTTCAATTATATCGGCTTCGGATAATTCGATAGTATCTTTCGCCGCTTCAACCAGTTCTTCTTCCACTGCTTCCGCCGGAGCTTCCTCTTTCAATTCAGGCGCCTCTTCCACGACTTCCTCAGCCGAACCGGTCAAAGCCGCTTCCTGCTCTCTCAAAATAGCCAGTCTCTTCTCAATCTTGTCTTGCCTCGCCTCGACAAGTTCGATTCCTTTTTTAATCGCATCCATTTCTTTTTTATTCTCAGCTGTTTCTGGTCCGAGCGATTCCAGCTCTTCCTCCATCATTTCCAGATCAGCATCCATATTCTCAAAATCCTTTTCAATTTTTCCCCTCGACTTTTTCAAATCCTCCATTTTTTCCGCTGTTGATTTTTCCCGCGCTTCCGCTTTTACGGGCTGTTCTTTTGAATCTTGTCTTTTTTCCGCAGTAAATGCCATAATGTTTAAATTATTTGTCTTGCTTTAATTTTACCACATTATAAAAAAACAAAAAAATGTCATGCTTCGACAGGCTCAGCATGACATTTTTTGTTTCGCATTAATTCGCATCAATTCGCACTTATTCGCATTTAAACACTAAACCGAAAAACGCAAACATCGCCATCTTTCACTTCATAAATCTTTCCTTCCAGCCGAATCAAACCTTTTTCCTTTGCCGCCGGCTCGCTCCCGCTGTCCAGCAAATCCTTCCAGTTGATCACCTCGGCCGCGATAAATCCGCGCTCAAAATCGCCGTGAATAACGCCGGCCGCTTGCGGCGCTTTTGTTCCTCTTTTTATTGTCCACGCTTTTGTTTCCATTTCTCCTGTTGTGATAAAACTGATCAAATCCAAAATTTTATAAGCTTCCACAATTATTCTGTCCAGTCCGGTCATGCTGATTCCCGCTGACTCCAAATATTCTATCACTTCATCGGAATTAAGTTCCGCCAGCTCGGATTCCAGCTGCGCGCAAATCGGGATTACCACCTCTTTTTTCAAAATCTCGATTTCAACCGGCTTATTCAATTCGCTTTCATCCACATTCAAAACATAAATCATCGGCTTTATTGTCAGCAAATTCAATTGTTTTAAAATCTTCATTTCATCTTCATCCAAATCAAACGTTCTCAACAATATTCCATTTTCCAAAGCCGGAATTATTTTTGTTTCCAGAAATTCCGCGGCTTTTCGGTCATCTTTTTCCGTTTTCAAGGCAGCTGTTTTTAATTTACTTTTCAATTTCGACAAATGCTTGCTCGCTGTTTCCAGATCAGCGAAAGCCAATTCAATATTTATCACTTCAACATCGCTCGCCGGATCGACTTTTCCCGCGACATGAATAATGTCGCCCGATTTGAAATCGCGAACAACCTGACAAATCGCGTCAACTTCTCGAATATTGGCGAGAAATTTATTTCCCAGACCTTCGCCTTTGTGCGCGCCTTTTACAATTCCCGCAATATCGATAAACTCGATCGCGGTTGGCACGATTTTTTTTGATTTGGAAAATTCCGCCAATTTTGACAGCCGCTCATCCGGCACAGCCACAACGCCTTTATTCGGCTCAATCGTGCAAAAAGGATAATTGGCAATATCAATTTGTTTTTTCGTTAATGCTTTGAATAATGTAGACTTGCCCACATTCGGCAGGCCGACTATTCCGATTGAAAATGACATAGATTTATTAGTATTAATCGTTACGACTATACGAAATTTCGGCTATCCGGCTATCCGGCTAGCAAAATATTGAAATTTATAATTTCCGGATCCACTGGTCTCCGGGTCTCCTGGTCCCCTGGTCCCCGGGTCTCCTGGTTCCCTGGTCTCCGGGTCTCCTGGTTCCCTGGTCTCCGGGTCTCCTGGTCCCCAGCTCCCCTCGTTCACCGAAACATCAACTCCACCAATCTACCAGAAATCCAGCAAAAAGAAAAGACCGGAAATCCGGCTTTTCATTGATGCACAGTCAAATCTTACTCGGTCAGCGCAAAAGTCGCGACAATTTCTTCAAATGTTTTCCTGGCGTCAAAATAACCGGTCAATTTTTTGTTTGCGATATTGAATGTCGCGCGATAAATTTTGTCTTCCGTTAAAATCATTATTGTCGGAATTTGATTGTTCGCTTCATCAACATTTATGTAATACAACATTTTTCCATCGTCAAAGTCATAAATGTCCAGCATTTCCAATCCTGAAAACGCCGCATATTTCGCTCTGACCGTCATGTCTGACATTTCCGGATAATCCGACTCTATTATCACTGCGTTCAAAAAATCCGCTTGCCCTGTCGGCTGTAAATACACGATTTCCGAATCAATATTTTCTTTATCATTTGCTTTTATCAATGAACGAACCACTTCCCAATTTCTCGGATAATTAACAGTGAAACTCAAATTTTCATCAGACAAAGCATTCCAATTCCCCGCATTCACCGAAGTGGGAATTTTCCTTGTTTTTTCGAATATATCAATCACCGCGGATTTGTTCGAAGCGCTCTCTTCTTCAAGGTTATTTGTTTTTTCTCGGAGATTGTTCAATTCCGCCTTCAAATCATTCACTTCCTGCTCCATGTTTTCCTTCACCAAATCTCCGCCCGCTTTTATTTCTCCGAATTTATCTTTTGTGTAGCCGACAAGAATTCCTATAATTCCCAGCGCGATTATGACAGCCACCGCTATGCTGAAAACTTTTGTTTCGCTTATCGATGTTTTTTTTCTCTCGGGAATTTCCCGCTTTTCCGGTTTTTCCATCTTGGCCGGTTTTGCCGGCTTCTCCGCTTTGCTCGCGGTTTTTCGGCTTCGTCTCTGTCGCGGCTTTTTCACTCCGCCGCTCTCCAATTCTTCTATTATATTTTCCAAAGCCATACGCGTTTTGATTACTTATTATCAATAACATTTTAGCATCTTCAATTATTTTGGCAAATAAGTTTTTCCGCAATAAATTGTATAACCGCGATAAAAAATGTATAATGCAATTATTGAAATAACAAAATCTTATGGCAGACAGTCACCTATCAATCGAAGAATTATTATCAAAAAAAGCAAAAACCCAATTAAAAGGCGGAGCCGCTCCTGCCGCCGGCGCCGCGCCAACTTCCGATGAAGATGAATCAACGGGCGGGAAATTGGAAAAAAAATTGGAAAACATTCAAATCTCAGGAGCGGAAGCAAAAGTAAAAAGCGATGCTGACGCGCTCGGACTTCCATATCTTGATCTAACTGCATTTCCCATGAGCGAGGAAGCGCTGAAAACCATTCCGGAAAATGTTTGCCGGGAAAATAATTTGATTTGTTTTGTAAATACGGGCGAAGAATTTCGGCTGGCCTCAACCGATCCGAAAAATCCCAAAATTGAAGAAATCAAACACAGCCTCGAAGATTCTCTTCATTCAAAAGGCGCGCTGTACCTGATTTCAAAACGCAGTCTGGAAAAAGCGCTGAAACAATATGCAAGGCTGCCGAAACTAAAAGCCGCCCCAAAAGGAGTTGAAGTGAGCGCCGAAGAAATGGAAAAATTCAAATCAATTGTCACCAATTTCAAACAATTGGATGAATATATCAAAAAAGTTAATGTCACCGAATTGGTAACTCTTATTATCGCGGCCGCGGTTCAGGCGAATTCTTCCGACATTCATATTGAAGCCGAAGAAAATGATGTTAAAGTCAGATTTCGCGTTGACGGAATTTTGCATGATGCCGCGTCAATCGACAAAGCTCTCTGGCCGAAAATAATTTCCAGAATAAAACTGCTTTCAGGTTTGAAACTTAATATCACGGAAAAACCGCAAGACGGCAGATTCAGCATCAAAATGACTGAAGGAAAAATGGATGTCCGCGTATCCTGCACTCCGATCACTTGGGGCGAGAGCGTTGTTATGAGATTGCTAAAGGCTTCTTCAACTTCTCTGACATTTGAAGATCTGGGAATTATCGGCAAAGCTTATGCTGAACTGAAAACGCAAACGGAACGGCCGAACGGAATGATTATCACCACCGGTCCGACCGGATCCGGAAAAACGACAACTCTTTACGCGATTTTAAATAAGTTGAATACGGAAGGAATAAAAATTTTCACGCTGGAAGATCCGGTGGAATACAAACTCGAAGGAATAAATCAAAGCCAGATCGATCACAGCAAAGGATATTCATTTGCCGACGGACTAAGATCGATCCTGCGCCAAGATCCTGATATTGTCATGGTCGGAGAAATGCGCGATCTCGAAACAGCGGAAACCGCAATAAACTCGGCGCTCACCGGACATCTGGTGCTTTCCACCATTCACACCAACAGCGCGGCCGGCGCAATTCCAAGATTTCTGGCGCTCGGAGTAAAACCGTTTCTTCTGGCACCCGCATTGAACATTGTCATGGGTCAGCGATTGGTGAGAAAAATTTGTCAGGAATGCAAACAAGAAGTTCAACTGGATCCGGAAAAATTAAAAAGAGCGACTGAACTTTTATCCGCCATTCCGGAAAAACATCCTGATCGGCCGGATCTGAGCAAACTTGTATTCTATGAATCAAAAGGCTGCAAAACCTGCAATGATATCGGATACAAAGGACGGCTGGGAATTTATGAAATTATGATTCTCTCTCCGGAAATAGAAAAACTAATCTCAGTGGAAAATGTTTCGGAAAATGATATTCAAAACGAAGCGATCAAAGGCGGAATGATTACAATGGCGCAAGACGGATTGCTAAAAGCGCTCAAAGGAATAACTTCGGTGGATGAAATCTTCAGAGTCAGCGAATAATCAGACAAAACAAAAAAGAGCTTTTCAAAGCTCTTTTTTATTTTCATTCTTGACAACCCCGTAAATCGTGCTATTCTATATTATTGTTTGTTCATTACCCCACAACGAACAAAGGCGGAGGAGGCAATAATGCGGAATGACTTTCGGGAAAAAATCCAAGTGCTCAGCGACAAAGCAAATGATCTTCGTCGAAAACTTGATGATCCCTACCGCCATGAAACTCATAGACTGTTCATGCTCAGTCAATTGAAACAAGTGTCAATCGCCCTGCTAAAAATTCGTATAACTCCTGCAGCTTACGGATCATGCGAGAAATGCGAGGAACTCATCGAGGAGGCTCGGCTCGCAATTATTCCGGAAGCTCAATTCTGCGTTGATTGCGCGGAAGAGCAAGAAAAACTTCAGCGAAAGACGGCGCCCGAACTGACCGATCTGGCGAAAGACTGCGAAACATTTTCTCCGGAAGATCCGCATGAAAACATCGTGGCTCGATTCAAAGCGGCGGAGGTGTAAGATGTCAAGGGGGGAAGAAATCATTCAACTTGCGGTCCAATCGCTCGGACAAATGCAACCGGATATTCCCATTGATTTGGCGCTGGCAACATTGATTCCGCTGTGGCAAGACTATGTCCGGCAGATCATGCCCGGCAACCTGCGCGAACAGTTTGAAAGAATCGAATGTGTTAGAAAAAAAATTGAATTCTGCGATCAAGGCGATCCGCAATTCAGACTGACCGCATTCTGGCGGATTTCTCTCCAGCGCTACATTCAGACTTTCAACTAGAAAGTCAAAAAAAATTGACCGGGTTCACAATCCGGTCTTTTTCTTTTCATCAGATGAACTAAATGTTAAAATTAGTTCAAATTCCATGTAATTATTCAACAAACTGCAAATACTTGACATAATCAAATATTTATTATAATCTTAATTCTCCACTCAAAAAAAGGAAGATCACCATGAAAGCAACAGAATTAACCAAAACCCAAAAGGAGTATTTCGAACTGCTGACGGCAATCGCCGCTGAACGAGGATTGACGATTCAGATCAGAAATCAAAAGATTCTGTGGAGGAGCCGTAAAACCGGAAGATTCGTCACGTGGTCTTCCATCAACATTTTGTCCAAAAAATAAAACAGAGCCCTTGCAACAAGAGCTCTGTATTATTTTAAAAAACTTTATTGAAACAACTTCAAAGAGAAAACTAATTTATTAATTGTTGATATTGGAATTTGTTCCTTTGTCACCACATTTGAAATGAAATTTTTTACCGAAGAAGTGGTGGCCGCTCCCAGATTTATTGACTTCAACAGAAAGATACTTATCAAATCCACTTTAAAATTTTCGCCTCCGGGAACATGCATTTGCATTATCTGATGAAAACCTTCTTTCAAAATATCAGTATCTTTTTCCGCACTTTCAAAAATTTTCTCCAAAAAGTTTTTCCAAATCAGATTGAATCTTTGATTTTTTCCGATCCTTTCTTCCAACTTTCTCAATTCTTGTTTTTTTCGCTCGACTTCCACATCAACCTTCTCATTTTTTGTTATTGCAAACTGTCTCATAATGCGTATAACGGCTCGGTCATCAATAAATCTTTTTGTCGCACCCAAATAACATTCTTGCGGCGGCTCTGTACCTTCGAAAACAGTGGATGATCCGAAATCAATAATATATCCTTGATAACTTTTTTCAGACGGACCTTCCTTTTCCTCAATCATAAAATTTCTTTGATGCGCATCGCGCCAGCAAACTCCATTTTCATGCAGCGCATTGATTGCCGCGTTATACTGATCCAACAATTCCCGAGGAAAACGAAATTCTTTTCTTTCCAAATATTGATAAAGCAATTCTTCATTTTTATTGTAAACTTTTTCCTCCTCAATACTTTTCGCTTCTCTCGTTTTGCCCTTTCCTCCCGGGTCGCTGAAACCGAGAGCCATTCCGACATTTTCATGCAATTCGGAAAAACTCAATTGATCCACAGCTGAAACAAGATGCCGCAATCGCGAATGCGTCTTTACCACCGCTCGATATAAATAATTCGCCAGATCAACTCCGGGAATAAAATCCATCAAAATTATTTCCGCTCGACCCGGAGCGCTCTTTAATCCTCTGTTCATCAGGAAATCTTGAGTCGCTTTTGTCAACGAAATATCTCTGAACAAAATCGGATTCGCAACTTTCGCGATCGAACCGGAAGTTTTATTGATAATATCAAAAGCTCTTTTCTGCATTTCAAATTCATGTTTTCCCGCACCCGGCCGATAAACTTTCAAAACTTTAACAACGCCAGTACCTTCAATCGACAATCCGAATTCCCGCAGAACCTCACCGAACTCAACACCCATATCATCACTTACTTTGTCAAAATCAACCAGAAAAACCACACCATTGTTGCCTTCATTTATTTTTTCCGCGTACTTCACCAAAATCAATTCCATCTGAGCATCCAGGGCTTTTTCTTTTTCAGATGAAACCGCTTCTTCAACAGCCGGTATTACCGGCGCTCCGGTTATTTTTTTCTCTGCCATAATTTTTAAGTAATAATTATTTCTCTGGTATTTTCATCCAGATCGTTAAATTTTATTTTTTTCATTCTAATTTTTCCTTTCCGCAAATAATCTTCCAGCCCGGCGCCCCATTCCACGAAACAAACACAATCATCGCGTCCGAAATATTCCAAAGCTCCGATATTTTCCAAATCATTAATATCCAATCCGCGATAAGTGTCAATGTGGATCAAATTTTTTATTTTCAAATGTTTGCTGATTTTATAAATCTTCATAATCACAAAAGTCGGACTGGTAATATTTTTCCTCAGATCAAATCCAACGGCAACGCCTTTCACAAAAGTGGTTTTTCCCGCACCCAAATCTCCGACCAACAAAATAACTTCGCCGCCTTTCAAACGCGCGGCGAATTTTTTCCCTTGCATTATTGTTCCTTTTTCGCTTTTTGTAATTATTTTCATTTTTAGCTGATTAGCTGATTAGCTTCTTCCCGCCGCGGGCGGGATAAATAGCTTTTTAGCTAGTTTAAAACTTTACGACTGATTTATATGTTAGGTGGCAACACCGCAGGTGCGAGGCAGGCGAATTATCTTTTCGTAATCATAATTTATCAGTTGCTTGGGATTTATAATTTGGAATTTAAAAATTGTTTAGGATTTCGTATTTCAAATTTCGGATTAAATATTTTGCTACATGCTACATGTTATGTGCTACATGATTAGTGCTCCTTGTTCCTTGCTAATTACTCCCTGTCACTCAACCAACTCCCAATTCGGATCAGCTGTCAATTCTTCCGGAACAATAAAATCTTTTCCCTTCGCGTGAAAATATCCGGCGATCGCAATCATTGCCGCATTGTCTCCGGTCATTTCCATTAAAGGCGTTAACAATTTCGCTCGAGGCAATTCCTCGGCAACCGCGGATTCCAACGATTCCCGCAAAGCCTTGTTCGCGCTGACGCCTCCGCCCAAAACTATTGTTTTCGCTTTGTTCGCCTGTGCGGCGCGCATTGTCTTCGAAACAAGACATTCGACAACAGCATTTTGAAATTCAACCGCCAACTCGCGGCGCGCTCTTTCCAATTGTTTCTTGTTTAAACTTAATTTCAAATCTCGCCACTTGTACAAAACAGCTGTCTTCAATCCGGAAAAACTGAAATTGAAATTATCGGAATTCAACATTGGCCGCGGCAGTTTAATATTAAATTCGCTTGTACGTCCGTCCAACTTGTCCGCTTCATTTGAAATCGCCGGTCCGCCGGGATAACCCAGATCCATAATTTTCGCCGCTTTGTCAAAAGCTTCGCCTGCCGCGTCATCACGCGTTTCACCGATCAATTTGTATTTCAAAAAATCTTTCATCAAAATAATCTGCGAATGACCGCCGGAAACAACCAACGCAATGGCGGGAAATCGAATTTTTTGTTCTGCATCATTCTTGCCAGCGAACACGGAATACAAATGTCCCTCAATATGATTCGTTCTAATCAATGGTTTATGCAAAACCATTGCCAAAGTTTTCGCTGTTTCCACGCCAATCAAAAGAGAACTCATCAATCCGGGACCGGCGCAAACGGCAATGCAATCAACATTTTCTATTTTTACTTTTGCATTTTCCAATGCACTCTCGATAATCGGCAAAATTTTCTGAATATGCAACCGCGCCGCCACCTCGGGAACAACTCCGCCGTATTTCGCATGCGTTTTTACCTGAGATGCAACAACGTTTGATACAACCTGAAAACATCCATTGTCCGCTCGAACAATGGAAGCCGCTGTTTCATCGCAGGATGTTTCGATTCCCAGTATTATCATAATTATTCAACAATTCTAAAATCATTTTCTCATTTTTTTTGACAAAAGTAAACTCAAAAACATTTGACTTATCATATTTAATTTGTTATTATTTTTCTCGTTCAGTCATCTCGAAAAAAACGGTTTCTTAATTTCAAGATCAAATCAAGCCGCCATCGTCTAGGGGTTAGGACACCAGGTTTTCATCCTGGTAACCGGAGTTCGAGTCTCCGTGGCGGTACCAAAAAAGCATTATCGAAAGATAATGTTTTTTTGTTTTACTGAAAAAACATCTAATTGCTTTCAATATTCCAAAAATCGCCAACACATCATTTAGCTGCTGCCATTGACAAAACCGCGGCTGTAATATAATATTCAAAGTAATCGCCAGGTCATTCTCAGCAGACACAAGGAGCAGACATGCGCACCAACCAACTGATCGAGTTCAGAAAAAAGCGAGAAAAAATTCTGAGAGAGTTGGACGCGGAAATTCGTTCAATGGCATCTGGCTTGTGGGATCGAATCCCCGCTGAACTGCACAATTTCCGTTTCCAATTCTGGGGAAATGAAGTCGGATTTTTCAAATGGCTCAATGCCATCACAAAAGATCATACAGAATATCCTGCGCCAACGGGCTTGAAGTATGGACTTCCGGTTTTCTACTGCGCAAGAATTTTGAAAGATAACCTCGGAAATAACGGCTTCACCTCGCAGGAACAGGCAAAACAATGTTTTGAACAGCTCAGTCGTCACTGGAAAGGGGTTCTACAAACTGAAGTGAGAATTATGCCAAATAATTGCATCGAAATCTATTTCATGATCGATGATCCCGCGTTTACTCAGTCCGCGGACTGAATCAATCGGACAAAGTCCCCGCCTCTCAGCGTCATCGCCGAGGGGTTTTCAGTCAGAATACCCCCGCCAAAGGCGGTGGCTTGATGAATGGGAGCGCCTCAAAGGCGCGCAACCCTCACCGCTAGTTTTCTTTAATTAATTA
>JAHIRY010000028.1 GCA_018818405.1 Patescibacteria group bacterium
AGTTCGCTTTCATTGCCAGTGTTTCGAGATTTTTAGTTTCCGCTTTTATTTGTTCGGTCATATTATTTTTTTTTATTTTCTTCAAATCTTGCAAACTGACGAACGAAGATTAAGACTAACGACTAAATCAAAATCAAATCCTAAAATTAAGACTAAATTTCCACCCTCACCGAGAGACGAACACCCGCGCTGCCGTACGCAGAAACACCACCATAGCCGAAATGCAACTGACCAGCACTCCGATCCCAGAAACCATTCGGAACAACGCCGGACGAAGCAGGCAGAGACACGAAGCGCGTCCATGTAGCTCCGCCATAATCCATCGGTCTGACTTGCGATAATTCCTCTCCGGCCATTTCGCTTTGATCCATAATCATCTGTGAACGCATCGCCTGCTCTGCCGCGTATTCATGCAGATTCATCGCGTAAATTTTATTTTCCGCAGTTCGATTTGCATTTAATGCCGCAATTGCCTCTATCTGCTCATTCACTGTTTTTCCTCTTAATTCCGATTCTTGCGTCGGCCTCGTAAGCAAAATATACGATCCTTCGGGTACATCCGACACCAACAATTCATTTCTCGTATTTATCAACTGCTTGAAATGCTCCCACTCAAGATACGATTCATCCGCCAATTCTTCTTCTTTATTAAAACTTTTGAATTTCGGCCGCAGCATCTTTATCTGTTTTAGTGTTGTTTCCATCATTACTCGCTTCCCCGGCATTATGCTCGGAATCGCGCCTTCCTTTATTTCTCGTTTAACAATTTCCAACTTTTCCAAACTCATTTTTCCCAAATTCTCTTTCGCTTTTTTCACTTCTTCCGCCCATAAATCCAATCCGCGATCTTCATAAACCGCCGCATTCATGTCCGCCAACTCTTCAAAATTCAATTCATAATCAATCGTCTCCGGCGCGTCCGCTCCGCCGTCGAAAAACGCTTCGGCAAATGGATTTTTCGCGTCTTTTATTATCAACCTTTCCGTTTCAACTTCTTTTGTTTTCAAAAACTCCAAAATCTCCGCCATTTTCTTGCTCGCTTTTCTCGCGAGAACAAGATCTTGCGTTTTTTCAATATCTTCCAGCGTTTTCCCTCCGAGAATTTGCTTCAACTCAGCTTTCAACTTATCAAAATATTCTCGCTCAACATTGCTCAAGTTCGCTTTCACCTCCATTGTTTCGAGATTTTGCTCTCCCGTTTTAATTTGTTCGGTCATATTTTTTTATTTTTAATATGTACATTTAATATAACCGATTTGACCTTTTGCCTTCAGTTCGAACGCTTTTTGTATTACGGCATCAGAACAACCGGTGACATCTATCTCCCTCTTAACGATCAAATCATCCGGCAAATCTTCCAGGCCGCTATTTTTCAAACCCATAATGTTGAGGCTAATTCCTCTAGGCAATCTCTTCATTGTTGTATTGCCCTCAATATCAATAATTTTTGACACATTCACTCCTTCTAGCGTTGTAAGCACGCTATTTGACGCATACAAATTCTCTAGGTTCGTTCCAGGCGGCAAATTCGCAATTTTTTTATTGTCATTAATATGAATAACCTTTGTCACTTTCACTCCCTCAAGCGTTGAAAGTTCGCTATTATCAGCATTAAGCGAATGCAACATTGTTCCTTCCGGCAAACTGTTTATTTTTTTATTGCCCTGAATATCAATACTATACATCACTTCCACTCCTTCCAGTGTTTCAAGATTGCTATTCACCGCGGATAATTGCGCCAGTTTTGTTCCTGCCGGTAAACACGCAATTTTTTTGTTCTCGTTAATATCAATCGAGCCTGTCACCTCCACTCCATCAAGTGTTTCGAGAGCTCCACCTCGCACATAAAGGAAAACAAGTTTCGTTCCCGATGGTAAGCGCGTAATTTTATCATTATCACGCATACCGAAAGATTGTGTCACTTTCACGCCCTCAAGAGTCGAAAGTTCTTTATTTGCATACAACTGCTCAACGTTAGTTCCTATCGGCAAGCTCGTTATTTTTTCACTGCCCTCAATCCCAATAATTTTTGTCACTTTCACTCCCTCAAGCGTTGAAAGTTCACTTTTATTAGCTTGGAGCTCCTCCAGTTTTGTTCCCTTCGGCAATCTCGTTATTTTTTTATTGCGATCAATATTAATAACTTTTGACACATCTACGCCCTCGAGCGTCGAGAGCTCACTGTCAGCCGCATCTAATTTTTTTAATTTCATTCCGACCGGCAAAGCTAATAAATTCTCTGTTTCTTTTATCTTCAATTCCTCAACTTCCAACTTTTTCGGCAAATAAGAAACTTTTGTTCCCGATAAATCCAAAACTTTAACTTTAACTTTAACTTTTGCTATCGGCAAATACTTCAAATCAAATATTTTCTCAATCCATTCTTCCGCATTATCTTTTTCCACATCATCCCTCGCCCATTCCAACAATTCTTTATAAGCGATTTCTTTCTCTTGCCGTTCTTCCATCTCCTCATCATTTATTTCCTTGCTTTTCAGAAATTCCAAAATCTCCGCCATCTTCTTGTGAACTCTTCTCGCGAGAACAAGATCCTGCGTTTTTTCAATATCTTCAAACGTTTTCCCTCCGAGAATCTGCAACAACTCCGCTTTCAACTTATCAAAATATTCGCGCTCCACATTGCACAAGTTCGCTTTCACTGCCATTGTTTCAAGATTTTGATTTTCCGGTTTTATTTGTTCGGTCATATAATTTTTTATTTTCAATAGTTTTACAAATTTACAAAACAAGTTCTCCTATCTGTCCTCTGGCTTTCAGTACGCGCGCTTTTTGTTTTACGGTTTCCGCACACCCGCGGACATCCAGTTCACCTCGCACGATTAAATCATCCGGCAACTCCTCCAAACCGCTGTGTTGCGCATTCAGCTCCATCAAATCCAATCCGTCCGGCAATGTTTTTATTTTCTTATTGCGATCCATATCTAATTTTTCCGTCACTTTTATATTTTCCAGAGTCTCGATTTCGCTTTCACTGACGAAAAGATTTTCCAGGGACAAACCGCTCGGCAACTTTGTCATGTTCTTATTCTTGTTGAGATCCAATGTTTTTGTAATTTGAATATTATCCAGCGTCTCAATCTCGCTTTCAGCCGCCAAAAGTTCTTCCAGCGCCATTCCAAGAGGCAAACTTTTTATTTTTTTATTACCGCGAATATTCAATCTCTTTGTAATTTGAATATTCTCCAGCGTCCCAATTTCGCTGTCTGACGCGACAAGATCTTCCAGAACCATTCCCGAAGGCAAACTTTTTATTTTTTTATTATTGCTTATATTCAATGCTTTTGTTATTTTAATATTCTCCAATGTTTCAAGTTCACTGTCAGACGCGACAAGTTCTTCGAGCGCCATTCCCGACGGCAGACTTTTTATTTTTTTGTTGTCACTAATATTCAAATATTTTGTCACTCCCACTCCCTCGAGAGTCGAAACGCCGCTGGATGCAACATTAAGATGCTCAAGGTTTGTTCCCTGAGGCAAGCTTGATATTTTCTCATTGTAGCAAATATCCAATCTTTTTGTTATTTCCACCCCCTCGAGCGTTAAAAGTTCACTGCCCTCCGCGTAAAGTTGCTGCAGTTTCAACCCAACAGGCAATCTTGTCAATTTTTTTGTATCAGAAATATTCAAATTTTTCACTTCCAAATTCCTCGGCAAATATGAAACTGTCGAAACGTTCAGATGCAAATATTCGCCTCTCACTTTCATTCTCGGCAACGAATCCAAATCAAAAGTTTTTCCAATCCACGCCTCAGGATTTTCTTTTTCCACATCATCTCTCGCCCATTCCAACAATTCTTCATACGCTTTTTCTTTCATTTCCTCATCATTTATTTCCTTGCTTTTCAAAAATTCCAAAATCTCCGCAATTTTCTTGCTCGCTTTTCTCGCGAGAACCAAATCCTGCGTTTTTTCAATATCTTCCAACATTTTCCCTCCGAGAATTTGCTTCAGCTCGGCTTTCAATTTATCAAAATATTTGCGCTCCAAATTATCCAAGTTCGCTTTCACTGCCATTGATTCGAGATTTTTAGTTTCCGGTTTTATTTGTTCGGTCATATTATTTTTTTTATTTTCTTCAAATCTTGCAAACCGACGAACGAAAATTAAGACTAACGACTAAAACAAAATCAAATCCTAAAATTAAGATCATATTTCCATCCGCTCCGCCAGACGCACGCCCGCTCCGGGATAGGGATTAACTGCGTCGGCCAAAGAGAAAAAAAGCTCTGAATAAAGATTTTCCCAATTTGCAACCGGAATCAAACCCTTGGCGGAAACAGGCAATGAAATAAAACTCGTCCAGAAAGCTCTGCCGCAATCCAACGGCCGCAATTGAGAGAATACAACATTCTCTTCATTGCTTCTTTTTTTAACCATCTCGGCAAACATTGTTTGCATTGCCGCGTATTCCGGCAGATTCATGGCGTAAATTTTATTTCCTTCCGTTCGATTTGCGTTCAAGTATGTTATTGCGTTTTTTTGTTCTTCTACGGTGCAGTTTAGAAATCTTGGCTTTTGCGTCGGATCCGTAAACAAAATATATGGTTCATCGGGAATATCGCAAAGCAATAACTCATTGCCAATTTCAAGCAATTTTTCCGTTAATTGCTTGGAGTAATTTGATTCTTTCGCCAGATTGATTTCTTCATTTTCTTTTTTGAATATCGGCCTCAATTTTTTTATTTGTTCGAGCGTCGTTTCCATCATTATTTTTTTTCCCGGCATGATTATCGGAATCGAGCCTTCCTTTATTTCTTGTTTTATAATTTCCAATTGCTCAATGCTCATTTTTCCCAATTTCTCTTTCGCTTTTTTCACTTCTTCCGCCCATTTCTGCAATCCTCTCGTTTCATAAACTTTCGCATTCATATCCGCCAATTCTTCAAAATTCAATACATAATCAATCGTCTCCGGCGCGTCAACTCCGCCGTCGCGAAACGCTTCGGCAAACGGATTTTTCGCGTCTTTTATTATCAATCCTTTTGTTTCAACTTCTTTTGTTTTCAGGAAATTTAAAATCTCCGACATTTTCTTGCTCGCTTTTCTCGCGAGAACAAGATCCTGCGTTTTTTCAATTTCTTCAAATGTTTTCCCGCCGAGAATCTGCTTCAACTCGGCTTTCAACTTATCAAAATATTCTCGCTCAACATTGCTCAAGTTCGCTTTCACTGCCATTGTTTCGAAATTTTCTGTTTCAATGTTTATTTGTTCGGTCATATTATTCAATTTTTTATTTTCTTCAAATTTTGCAAGCCGACGAACGAAAATTAAGACTAACGACTAAAGCAAACTTAAATCCCAAAAATAAAACTAAAATTCCACCCTCACCGAGAGACGAACACCCGCGCCGTCGCTCGCATAAACATTGCCAACGCCGAAAATCAGCTGACCAGCAAGCCGATCCCAATCACCAAACGGAACCAAAACAGAGGAAGAACCGGGCGCTGTATAAGCGGGCAGAGACACGAACCGCGTCCATGTCGCGAAGCCAAAATCCAATGGATTCAACTTTGATAATTCCGCATCCTCATCTTCGCTTCTTTCAATCATCTCCTCCGCAAATACGGTCTGCATTGCCGCGTATTCATGCAAATTCATGGCGTACATTTTATTTTCTTCCGTCCGATTTTCATTCAATTCCGTTATTGCGATTTTTTGTTCATCAACACTTTTGTTTCGCAATTCAGACTTTTGCGTCGGTTTTGTGAGAAGAATATACGGTTCATCCGGAATGTCTGAAACCAACAATTCATTTCCGCTTTCAATCAATCCTTTTAAATATTCCCATTCCAATAACGATTCATTCGCTTCCGCTATTTCTGCTCCTTCACTTTTATATCTCGGCGTTAATTTTTTTATTTCATCGAGCGTTGTTTCCAGCATTACCCGCTTCCCCGGCATGATTATCGGTATCGCGCCTTCCTTTATTTCTTGCTTGATTATTTCCAATTTTTCCAAACTCATTTTTCCCAATTTTTCTTTCGCTCTTTTCACTTCTTCCGCCCAGCTCAACAAGCCGCGGTTTTCATAAACAGCCGCGTTCATGTCCGCCAGCTCTTCAAAATCCAATTCATAATCAATCGTCTCCGGCGCGTCAACTCCGCCGTCCTTAAACGCCTCGGCAAACGGATTTTTCGCGTCTTTTATTATCAATCCTTTTGTTTCAACTTCTTTTGTTTTCAAAAATTCCAAAATCTGCGACATTTTCTTGCTTACTTTTCTCGCGAGAACGAGATCCTGCGTTTTTTCAATATCTTCAAGCGTTTTTCCGCCGAGGAGTTGCTTCAACTCGGCTTTCAACTTTTCAAAATATTCTCGCTCAATATTACTCAAGTTCGCTTTCACTGCCAGTGTTTCCAAATTTTGATTTCCCTGTTTTATTTGTTCGGTCATATGATTGAAAAAGAGACGAAAAATAAAATTTTTGTCGCTTAACTTCGCAAATTTACTCACCTTTTGATTATATCTTCTTCATGCTAAAAAAGCAAAAAAACTGTAAATATCAAATTATCTGTGGATTTTTATTATTGACAAAAAATAATATATAATTTATATTCTAGACTTGTGCGGCAACAACCGGAATGGAGGCTGAAATGAAAAAGACCGCAGTTCTTTTCACTCTGATCTGCCTGATCGCGCCCGCAATGGAAGCTGATGCGAGGCTGACGAAAAAACAGATTGATGAACTGAAAACAATGAGCGCGGTGCTGTCCGCTGAAGTGAGACTGACAGCCGACCAATTTGAAAAATTTCCTCTGCCTGAGAATCAATGCATTTACGGGATCACTTTTCGCACGGGAAACGGAGATGTTCCTTTTTTGCGAGTGCTCCATTTGTTCAAACCGCTGGCAACTCGAAATTATCTGGTAATTCAGCCCGGCGGCGCTGACAAGGTGACGATTTCAAAATTGGAAATCGATCTGGCGCGCTGGTGGGGAGTTCCCTCTGATTTTGAGGGAAAAAACCCGGCGGAAACCAGAATCCTTTACTTGGATCAATCAGTTGATTACGGACAGCGACATATAAACTTCTTGCTGAAAAAACTTTACTCGAAAATCAAAAAGCCGACAGTTGAGCTCAGATGCTACAATATGCCGGCCTGGGTGCTGGTAAATTATCCGGAATCGATTCAAAGAATTGTTCGCTGATTTTACGCGTTCTTCTCACAGACACGCGTTCAAAAAAGGAAAACGCGGTTTTGCCACAGCAAGATCGCTTTTTTTATTATTATTGCAACTATTATAATTGCAACATCCATTGACAAATCAACGAAAAAGTATTATTATTTAACCGAAAAAAGCAAAAAGGAGGCGGAGATGAAAACAATGCTTTTCGTTCTTTGCATTTTTACGATTCCCGCGCTTCCGGCTATCGGGCAAGAAAAAATGCCGCGCACATCATTCATCGAGCCGCAAGTGACATACGACAATCAATCCATTGTTCAGATCATCGAAGCTCGCTACTGCAGCGCCTCAGCCTGCTACTCGAATTATGAAATTTTTGATTCGGAAGGACATTCGATTGTTGACTTTGTCAATGTTCCGAGCGGAAGCACTGATCTGCAATTTTTTGATTATGATTGGGACGGTTCGCTGGAATTTCTCATGGTTATCCCCGATATTGATGTGGATGATTCTCTGCCAATGATTTTTCTCCCGGAAATTCCGCTGGTAGTATGCCAGAATGACAATGTTCTGCGCGATTGCACTGATCTCAATAATTACAGAATTCTAAACTACTATCTTCGACTCCTTTCCTCCCTGAAAAAATTATCCGGCCATGAAAACCCCTGCGAATTGACGGAAGAAAAAAAATCCGCGCTCATCGGCATTGCCGCGCTGGAACAATACAATGAAGAAATAGCCGGAATTGCGAGAAGAAAAATGTGTCCCAGCCACAAAAAATATCTGGAAAAAATCCTGCCGAAAATACGGGAACAAATCGGCAAGCGGCTGGAAAAGATTCTTCCGCAAAAAAAAGATCCGGAACAGCCGGACTCAAATGAAAATCGTAAAGTTCGTCCGATGAATGAGTTTGGAAATACGGCCAGCGGTTGACCGAGTCAGCCGATAATTAATTTTTCACGGTCGAGCATTGTCTCGACCGTATTTTTTTATTATGAAATTTTATTTTCAGGCTGTCCCCATAAAAAAATTTCGCGAAAAGACTTTTTGTGGTATTATATAGTCAGAATACCCCCGCCAAAGGCGGTGGCTTGATGAATGGGAGCGCCTCAAAGGCGCGCAACCCTCACCGCTAGTTTTCTTTAATTAATTAGTTGTATAAAATTTATCATCTTCCTCGTTTTGTTCTCTGATATATTTTTTGATTATCTCTTCATCAAATCCGATGGTTGAAACCGCATATCCCCTTGCCCAGAAATGCGCTCCATTATAGTTTCTCTCTTTCCCTTGAATTGTACGGGCAATTGCAATTGCACTTTTCCCTTTCAGAAACCCAATAACTGCGGATACGGCATGCTTAGGTGGAATTTCAATACACATATGAACATGGTCGATACTCAAACTACCCTCCGTGATTTGGCATTCTTTTTGTTTGGCTAGTTCATGCAGTATTTTTGCCAGTTCTGTTCTGATTTTACCATAAATCACGCTTTTTCTTTTCTTTGGTACGAATATTACATGGTACTTGCAGTTCCATTTTGAATGGGATAAACTTTGATATAGGTTGGACATAGTATTGTTTATGAACGATGGTCTTTCATCAAGCCAAGTTCATTGTATAATACTATGTCTTTTTTTGGGGATTAACGGAACGGTAAAACCTATTCGAGTCGCACCAGTAGAACTGGTGGATTACCTTTTGTTAAAAACTATTTA
>JAHIRY010000029.1 GCA_018818405.1 Patescibacteria group bacterium
CAAAGCGATTTACTTCTGTTTCATACCGCCGAACCATGTCGCTGTAAAATCCACCTTTTTTTTCTGGGGGCGACGGATTATTATATTTTTCAGGCATAAATAAATTTTAAAATTTCAGCTAACGTCGCCGATATCCGAAGTTTTCACGGAACGCAGTGGAGTGAAAATTTGGGTGAGCATTTGGCGTTAGCCAAGCGCGAATCGGATATCGTGCTGTTATGTGCTGTAGTGAAAAGCAGTGGCTATCCCGAAGGGTAGTCACTATATTTTGGTAATTTACTCTTTGTCTTTTTTTAGTATTTCGTGTATTTGATCCCATGTCGCATCTTCTGGTAAACCTAATTTTGCAGCTGATCTCTTGCGGTGTTTTTCATGTTGAACAGCTCTTATCTCTTCCATAGTTGCATCTTCTGGTAAGCCACGTTCAGCTGCTAAAAATTTTCTGCCTCTATCCTGCTTTTCGGCACGGATCTGTTCTTCAGTAGCATCTTCTGGTAAGCCAAGACGGTTTCTCGCATTCTGAAGAGATTCTTCTTTTAATCCTTTGTTGAGCTTATCAAACTCTTCGGATGTTAAATGATTTCTTAGATCTTCAAATATTTTTCTAAACATATTGTTTTTGCTTAGTTAATAAGTTTATAGGTGTTTTACCTAAGACAAAGAGTAAATTACCAAAAATATCAAAAAATTTCAATTTTTTGGCTTTTCACTATGGCACATAACTCGTTCTTATGCGAAATGTTTTCGTATAATGAACAAGATTGTGTATAAAAAACGAACTACGGTATTATTCTTGATCTGATTTCAGTGTATCAAAAATCAATGAACATTTCCAATAACTGAAACAGCAAAGCCCCGCTATCGCGAGGCTTTTGTTTTTCTTATTGTAATAATGCGTCAATCGCTTCTTTCAGAGAGTCGAACGGAACTGCTCCGCTCACGAAATTTCCATTGATGAATGTTGCGGGAGTTCCCTCTACGCCGGCGCCTGCGCCAGCGGCAGCAACTTGCTGAATGTAGTCGGCGTATTTTCCCGAATCCAGACAATCATTGAAATTCGCCGTATTCATTCCCAATGTTTTTGCAGTTGCTTTCCACTTGTCCACGCTCATGTCCTTTGCATTGTTAGCGGCAAAGAGCGCATCATACATCTGCCAGAATTTCCCTTGCTCTCCCGCGCATTCCGCCGCTTCAGACGCTTTTTGCGCGTTTGCGTGGAATGGCAGAGGATAATGTCTGACAACCAATTTAATTTTATCTCCATATGCTTCCACCAATTGTTTGGTTGTTTCATAATGTCTATAGCAATACGGACATTCAAAATCAGTGTATTCGATTACAACAACCGAGGCATTTTCTCCTCCTTCAAAATAATCTTCATTTGTCACCGGCGGAACTTCATTATATACTCCGGCGCCATCATCAACAACTTGTTCATCAATAGCCTGCGCTTTTGCCGCCAGATCCACCGGCTGGCCATTGCTGAAGACAACAATGAGCAAGACAAAAAATCCGATTACCGAGACGACCGCCATTCCGATGAAAAATCCTAACAAAAAATTTGTTTTGGAAGTACTTCCTTCTGACATAGATTTTAAGTTATTAATTTTTTAATTATCTGTTATATATTAGCACAGCCTATTTTCCCCTGCAACAGGCTTGTGGATTTCCCGGTTTTCTACTTGATATGAAAAATAATATTTTGATTGGCAGCCAAAATTCCCAATTTCAGCCGTTCTTCATTGCTGGTGTACATGGTGAAAAGCTTTTGGCCTTTTTTCACTTTGTCGCCGAAATTGACATGCGTATGAATGCCGGAATATTTGTCGAGCGGAGCGCCGAGGTTCATGCAGACTTCATTGATGGCTCGATTGTTGATCGAATAAATCGCGCCCGACTTTTTGGCGTGAATTTCATAACGCTGAATTTCTTGCATCACTTCCTCTGAATTTATATCTTTTTTCCCGCCTTGCGCTACGATAATTTGATTTAACTTATTCCAGGCTTTGCCGTTTTTTATTTGTTCTTCGGCAATCTTTCTTCCTTTTCCTTTACGGCAATAGCCTTTTAATTCGAGCAATATTCCGGCGAGTTTCACCGCTTTTAATTCCAGATCAAGCGGCCGGTATTTGTGTTGTTGCAAGACTCTGAGAACATCGCGCGCTTCCAGCGCCGGTCCGATTCCCCTGCCCACCGGTTCATTCGCGCGGGTGATAACCACTTGAACTTTCATACCGAACTTTTTTCCGAGCATAACGAATTTTTTTCCGATTTTCTTCGCGTCTTTCATGTGAGAGACTTTGCAAGTGCTTCCAACCGGAATATCAATTACCAGATAATCAACACCTGTCGCAACTTTTTTCGCCAAAATGCTCACTATCATCTTGTCAAACGATTCGAGCGCCAGCGGCCGGCAAACCTTGATAATCTTGTCATCCGCCGGAGCCATGTGCAAACCTCCGCCCCAGACGAGGCAGGCTTTTGTTTTTTTTATAATTTCTCTTATTTGCGGCAGGCTAAACTGCACCGGACAAAGTACTTCCATTACATCAGCTGTTCCGGCGGGCGATGTGATTGCTCGGGAGGAGGTCTTTGGAATATAAACTCCGCAAGACGCGACAATCGCCACAACAATCGGAGTTATTCTATTCCCGGCCAATCCGCCGACAGAATGTTTGTCAACGACTTTTACTTTCAAATTGAATTTCTCGCCGGTTTCCGCCATTGCCTTTGCCACATAATATAATTCCTGATCGCTGTACGGCTTTACAAAACTGCTCATGGCATAATAGGTTGTTTCCACTTCTCCCAGCCGACCTTCGGCAATATCATGAATAACCGAATAGATTTCTTCATAAGAAACCGGTTTTCCCAACATCTTTTTCTTCAATGTTTCAATTGACAATGGACGAGATTCCAAAACAGCTTCCACGATTGCTCCGTCTTCGATTTCTTTTTTTCGCCAGACTTCTTCGAACAGTCCGACTTCTCCGGGTTTTACCGCTTTGGCGGAAAGATCAACAGTGGCGACAATTTTTTTCTTTTTGCTCCACGACAAAGTCACTTTGTCGCCCGGATTCATTCCATAATACCCGGCTTCTTTTTCATTTAATAAAATAATTGATTTTCCGCCTGTGGATATGTCGAGATTTTTACATTTTAAATAGAATGCCATAAGTGTTTTTATTTTTAAGAGATTAGACGACGAGGAGATTAAGCGATTGAGCGACTGAGAGATTTAGTTATTTCTGAATCTCTAAATCTCTTAGTCTCTTATAAACGTCGAAAGCGCCTGAGAGATTCAGTTATTTCTCAATCTCTAAATCTCTAAATCTCCAAATCTCTATCGTCTATACTTATACCGAACATCAGCCCACTGCTCCAGCGCTTCTTTCAATTCAGAATGAGTCTGAGCATATTCTTTCAAATCAATATTCGCGGCAATCGCTTCGGCCGCTTGAGAGCAGGCGCGCGCTCCGGCGGATGAACCGTCTCGGTGTCCGTGCAGTCCGGCTCCGAAATTCGCGATCAGATTATTTCCCAGAATTGAAACCAATTTCGGCAAGAGCGCCGGATGAAGTCCGCCTGAGGCGATGGGAAGACATGGTTTTAATTTTGACCAATTTTCCCGAAGCGCGTGATAATCATTCCAATCTTCGCGCAACAATTCGTTGATTCTCAGAACCGATTCAGCGTCGCCTTCCATTTTTCCGACAACAGTGCCGGTATGAACCTGATCAACTCCGGCCAGGCGCGCCAGTTTTGCGACTACCAGCATGGAAATTCCATGCCGCGGATTTCTGGTGAATGCGCTGTGTCCGGCTCGATGTCCGTGAATGATCATTCCCAAATTTTGTTTACGCAAATATTGCACATTATCCAATCCCGTGGAAATGATATCAACCATAACACAGCGTCCGCCCAGAGATTTTACCAATTTCGCTCTTTCGAGCATTATGTCCGGCGGCGCGGTAATGTTCGCGGCGTAAATTTTTCGTTTCCCGGTTTCCTTTTCCACTTTTTTTTGCATTGCCAGCACTTTTTTCGCTCTTTCTTCGAATTTGTTGAATGACAAGCTGGTCAGATTTTCATCATCTTTGATCAGATCGATTCCATTTCTCCAGAGATCATAGGAAAGTTCCGCCTGCTCATCGGGATTCAGTCCGACTTTCGGTTTTATAATGGCGCCCAAAATCAGCCGATCTTTTACTTTCAATGCTTTTCTGATTCCTGCGATTCCCAGCGCCGGACCTTGAAAACTGTTGATATATTTTTCCGGGAATTCAATGTCAATCAATTTTAAATTTTTCACCATTTTCATGGAAAAAATATTTCCGCCAACGCTTGACAAGAGCTGAGGAATACTTCCAAGCTCAAACAATTCAAGCGGATACGCGATTTTTATTATTTTTTGTTTTTCATTCAAATAGAAAACCGTTGCTTTCAATCTTTTTGCCACAGACAATTTCAATGTTGAAAGATCAGTCCAGGAACCGATGGAACTCTCGCCCGCGACAGCTTCGGCCGCTTCATTGAATTTTCCCGCCGGCTCCAAATAAAACGTCGCTACCAATTCTTTTTTGTAATCAGGATGAAAAGATAAATTTATGTAGCTGACATGAGACATATTTAAATTATCAATAATTTATTAATTCAATTCTCTCTTTCTTGTACTGTCCATGAACCATCAGGCAAAGCCACAACTGCGCCGCCATTCACTTTCAAGCTCAGAGCTCCGCTTCTTATTCGTTTGAAAATATTCTCTGTAATATCGGGCGGATGATCTTCGGGACTATTAATTAATAAACGCTTTAACTGCGGCATTGACTCAATCATCGCTATCACTCCGGAAGAATCATTTCCCATTAAATTAAGATCTTCAATGGTTTTATTATCCTCTAAAAATTTCAACTCGGATGCTGTTAAATCATTATGTTCCAAGTTCAAAACTCTAAGATGCGGCAACTTATTCAGGAAATGCAATTCCTTCGGATCATTTCCAGAACGCCAGCGATAGGAAAGATTCAGTTCTTCAATGTTCGGCATATTTTCAACCAGAATCGAGAATGCGGAAATTCCCTTTGTTGAATTCATCAACAATATTCTAACGGAATCACTCTTGAGATTGGCTAACACGGAATTGTCCACACCGGTTCCACCTATATCCAACATCAAAAGTTGAGGCAGTTTATGGACGGGAAGAGTTGCCAATCCACTCTTGTCATTCAGTGTGACATCCAACTTCATTAATCCGCTAATTCGCTCCAAAGATGAATAATCAATAATGTGATTTTTAGTGAGATTTAGAACCTCAATCTCAGAACCGGCTAATTTTTCCAAATCAGCGGTCTGCATACCGGTGTCAGTCAATCCTAAAGAGGTACAATGAATACCTTGCAATGTCTCAAAACTAATTTTGGAAATACCGGGAAGCGAAATAAAGTCATATTGCTTTTGTTTATCAAGGAAGCTAAAATCAGTGATGTTCGATTCGAGAAAAAAGTAGTTATCCACCTCAAATTCTTTCAATCGTTCCGGATTTATCACTTCTTTTGAATAAATCTTTACTTCATTATCAACGATCGCGCGCATGATAAATTCATCGGTTATTTCAAATTTTTTCGATTCAACCTTGTTTTCGGATTCAGCTTCAGGTGCTTCGGTTCCGGCTTTTTCACTTTTGGGCGGAGAAAACGAGAATCGAATCATTCTAGGCGGTTTGTATTCATATCGAGTCTCCTTTGCCTCGGTTTCATTTGAGCCGCTACTCGCTTTAATTCCCTCGACAGGAGGAAAATGAAAATAAGTGTCGCTCGGCGGAGCTGATTCGCTCTTTACTTTTTTTCCCGAAATTACACGACTGCCCTGAACTTCATGTTTCAGATATAATTTGATAAAAACGTCGGGATCATACAAAACAGTATCTTGCATATCTTTGAATTCAATTTTTCTCGGCGTCGGCTTTTCCAGCGCATAATAAGAATCCGCCACCGGCGCCATAACCAAAATATGATTTGAAAGGCGCTGAAGTTTGATCTTTGCTTTCGGATAAACCGCTTGCATGAATGACATCATCAATTTTGCCCGCGCTTCGCAATTCCCTTGTCTCTCGACCAGCAACTTTGTCAGATAACTGCTGCTTTTGACATGGCGGCCTGATTCCTGAGTCATTTCATGCAATACTTTGATCATCGGTTCGGTCTTTGACATTTTTTTGAATTTCTCGACATCTTCGTTGAAAATCTCAAGCGCGTCCTCATAATCGGACGGATCCGCTCCTTCGGCAAGCTCTGATAGCAAAAAGAATTTTAGCAAATCAACATCTTCAAACTTTTCACTTTTTTCCAGTTCAGCTTTCAAGCTTTTCTTCACTTCTTTGGCGTATTTTGACAACTCTCCAGACCAATCTTTCAGAGAATACGCAATCTGTTTCTTTGCGCGGCTGACATTTGAACTGATGTCGTCCGAATGTTCACTCAGAAAAATCGGTCCGTAATTTATCAGCGCCGACAAAACGCCGGCCATAATGTCGCGCTTATGCCTGCGCAATTTTTCCATGAAAGTTGTTTTTGCAATCGGTTCTTTTTGTTTTTTCGTTCCGCCGTTTGCCGTAAAAGTTCGTTCGCTTTCTTTCATATTCCTGCAATTAGTTAGTTTCCGTTGTCGCTTAATCGCTGATTTTTCGCACAACTATCAAATTTCTTTGTTTATCGCCATTCACATTGCTCCAATATTTCCCGTCACAGCAAGTGCAAGTCTTGTCAACAATAATATTTTCTTTTGCTACGCCGCATCTATGCAAATCGAATTCGATCAATCCGCTCAAATCCAGAGAAGTTTGTCCGGCGCGCGATCCGTTTGTGGCGATGGAACGAAATTCATCGCCCCATTCGGCAAAAACATCGGGAAAAACTTCATCATTTCTGCCATAACAGCATTTTTGAATGCCGGCCGTAACAAATATTTTCAGATTTTTCGGATTCAATCCGAATTCTTCAATTAATTTTTTGAAAACCGTTTGGTTTTCTTTTTCTCCCGTCTTGTGCAGGCATTTCAATCCTGAATGAAGAGAGAAAAGCGCGTTTTTCTCAGAATCAAATCCGATGATAAACGGACAATCGGCATTGGTGGCGGAGAGAGCGATTTTATTCAACTGAAAACCATTTTTTTTCGCTTCATCGAAAAAAACAATCAATCCGTCGGCGTTTTCCAAGGTTCGCGCATTCACTTGTTTTCCATTTTCTCGCCGATCAAACGGAACGCGAACCGTTCTCCTCATGAAATCCAGCTCAGGAACAAAAATATCAGTTAAATTTAAAATTTTTCCCAATACTTCAATTTTATCACAAAAGCTTTCTCTTCCCAAGAAAAAATCTCCGCTTCGCTTTCCCATTAAAAACAATTCAAACTTATTCTCCAGAATTTTCATTTTCTTTTCCGCTGAAACGGCGATTGCCTTTTCCTCAACCTCATTATTCATTGAAATTTTTTCCTTAAAAAATAAATTTGTAATTTCTTTTTATTTTCTTGAACAATCTTTGCGGTTTTATAATTCCAAAATCAGTAATGTAGCCGGAAATGAATTCCGCCGGAATTTTGTCGAACGCGGGATTTAAAATTTTCAAACCGCGCGGCGCTTTTTCCCAAATTTCTTTTGCGTCCCGCATTTCCATTTTTATTGCCTTCAGATTTTTCGCGTCTTCATTTATTTTCAATGCTTGCGTCGCTATATAAACCGGAATTTTATTTAAAAACGCGATTTGCGCCAAGCCGAAACTGCCGACTTTGTTGACGCAGGATCCGTCGCGCGCGATAGCGTCCGCACCGAGGAGAAGCAGGTCGAATTTTTCTTGAGCCAGAACCGATGCGCCGGCGGAATCAACTATTAAAGTATCTTTAATTCCCGCTTTCACCAGCTCGTCCGCTGTTTTTCTTCCTTGATAGAGCGGCCGCGTTTCCGTCTGAAAAACTTGAAAATTCTTTTTGTTTTTTTTCGCTGACTGCAAAATTTTTATTACAGTGGAAGAATGGCAATGCGTGAAAATTCTATATTTTGATTTGATTAATTTTTCTCCGGAATTGATAATATTGGCTTCGTTTTTCTTTGCCAGCGCGAAAAAATACGACAGCGATTCATTGAGAATGTTTTTCAATTCGCCGACCGGCATGTCAATATTTCTTTTCAAATAAAATATTGCGAATTCAGTGACATTGTCCGCCATCGGCTCTGTGGCGCGCGCTGAAACCAGATATTTTCCGGCTGATTTTATTTTTCGAACAAAGTCTCGGCTGTTTTTCGCTTTCAATGTTTTGCCGTAATTTTTCAAAGCATTGGCAACGGCGAGCGCCACATTGGTCGCTCCTTGAATTTCGATTGATTTTATTTTGTTGTAAACTTGAACCAGTTTTTTATCCATAATCAATTTTTATTTTTATTTAAACTTTTTCTTTTAATTTTCCCATCATTTCAATATATTGTTTTCTTCGCGTGCCGTATCTGGCGGCCAGACCTTCATTTGACAGATCGAATTCTTCGCCCAGATCAACCACTTCCGCTTTTCCCTTGAATTTCAAAATATTGTGAAGATTGTCGCGCATTATCATGCATTCGTTTTCTTCGCAATGAACAATGAAAATTATTTCCAAATCATTGATATTTTTCACATATTCCAGCAATTCAATTTTGTCGGCGTGCGCGGAAAACGCGTTCATCACGACAACCTCGGCTCTGAGCGGATAGAGCCGTCCGAAAATTCTGATTTTTCGCGCGCCTTCCACTATTTGCCTGCCTCTCGTGCCCTGCGCCATGAAACCGACAATGAGAATCAAATTTTTCGGATCAGTCATGTGAGATTTCAAATGATGCTGGATTCGGCCGGCTTCGCACATGCCGGAAGCGGAAATTATTATGCACGAACCTTCAAAATGATTCAGCTTTTTTGATTCTTCGACTGACTCGATATATTTTATTTCTTTGAAATTGAACGGGCTTTGTTTTTTCGAGAGAAAAGCGCGATAGGTTTCATTGTCATAATAATCAACATATTTATCAAAAATCTTTGATATTTTAGAAGACAGCGGACTGTCCACGAAAATCGGAATCGCCGGAATTTTCTTCGCGTTGTACAGTTCATGCAGAACATAAACCAATTCTTGCGTTCTTTCCAGGGAAAATCCGGGAATAATTATTTTTCCGCCTCTTTTCACCACATCATTAACAATATATTCCAATTCTTCGCGCACATTGGAAAAAGAATCATGCAAATGTCCGGCATAAGTGCTTTCAATTATCAGAAAATCAGCGTGATCAACCTGATAAGGATCATTTAAAATCGGCAAATATTTGCGTCCGAGATCGCCGGTGTAAACCAATCTTTTTTGTTCGCCTTCTTCCTTTGCATCCAGCGCGACAATTGATGAGCCGAGCACATGTCCGGCATCATAGAATGTGGCCCAGACGCCTTCGGTTATTCTGAATTTCTGGAAATATTCAAAAGTGGAAAACAGCTTCATTGTTTTTCGCACATCAATGTCATCAAATAAAGGTTCAATCTTTTTTCCCGATTTTTTTCCGACAAATTCCGCGTCCTGCTTTTGAATATGCGATGAATCCAAGAGCATTACTTCGGCCAATTCTCGCGTCGCGGCTGTGCAAAAAACCTGTCCGCGAAAACCGAACTTTACCAGCCGAGGGAGCATGCCGACATGATCAATATGCGCGTGCGAAATAATAACAAAATCAATTTCTTTCGGCTCAAACAAAAAATTCGTATTTTGCTTTCTGGCATTATCTCTGCCTCCGCCCTGAACCATGCCGCAATCCAAGAGAATATTCTTTCCGCACGCTTCGACCACATGCCGAGAACCGGTGACAGACTGAGCTGCGCCGCAAAATTTTATTTTCATAATCAAATTTTATTTTCCGATTTAATTATATCAAAAATTTAACTTTTGATGAAATTTTGCCTTGATTTCGGCTCTCATGGTATAATTAAATGACTAATTACAATGATTATGAAAAAAGAAACTTACGAAAAACCTACAATTACAGCCGTCGAACATGACAATGTCCGCAAATATTTGTTTCCATTCTCAGAAAAAGAAAAAGAAGAATTAAAGGAAATAATCGAACAATTGCCGGAAACGATAATTGATTTCCATTCTCACATCGGTCCGATCGAATCAGTAAAAGAAAGCGCGAAAACCGAGGAATGGGGCGATGTTTTCAATCATCATGAAATGGAAAGTTTATTTCGCCACAATGCGATTCTGAGCGGAGCGCTGACGCGGTCGCCGGCGCGCAAAGTGCAAAAAGTTGTTTTCGCCATTCCGCACAGCAATGTTGATTACAAAAAAGTTGATGATTATATCAGGAAAAACTTAAAAGAATCAGCCGACGGATTCATTCCTTTTCTGATTGTAAATAATTTCAACGCTGAAACAATAAAAGAAACCGCGGAAAATCTGCGCTCCGGTTTTTATCGGGGATTAAAAGCGTATCCGACCACAAGCAAAGAAAAAGCGCAAAGCTTGATCGGAGAAAACGAACTTTTGCCGGAAAAAATATTGCAAATCGCGGATGAACGCGAACTGCCGATCGTCATGCATCTGCCCCGGCATTTATACAATCACTTGGATGAATTGAAAAAACTTTCCGCCGATTATCCGAATACCAAATTCGTTCTGGCGCACATGGGTCTGGCCAGACTGGCAACGCCCAATTCCCGCAAAGCGCTGGCTGAAGTTTTAGCTTTGCCCAATGTTTATTGCGAGACTTCCACTGTGACAGATCCGAAAGTTTTCGAATTCGCGCTCGCTCATGACGGCGCTGACAAATTGATTTTCGGCTCTGACGCTCCTTTTGACGCGATGAGAATTGAAACAAAATTCGAGCAGGGAAAAATGAAATTCGCGACGTCTGAAGATTTGCCTGAATTGGAAAAAAGCCAAAAACAACTCGACCGCTGGCTATTGGGTTCGTTGAAAGCATTGCTAACGGCGATTCATAATATTTATCCTGATGATGAAGAAGCGAAAACGGTTATTGAAAAAATTTTTTATTCAAACGGATTTGAAGTGCTTGAACGGTTTAGAGAATTAGAGATTGAGAGATTGAGAGATTAAGAGATTAAGAGATTAAGAGATTGAGGCGTGCCCTTAATTACTTTATTACTCCATTACTCAATAATATGAACTCAACAAACATTACATTGGCTGAATTTGATGAAGATTTTTTTTATTCAACGCCCGGACATGAAGAATTGCTGGCGCCGGATAGGAAAATAATTTATCACACTGTTGTCAGAGGAGAAAAAAAAATAGGAGTTGTGGGATTTGTTCCGCTGAAAAACAATGATAAAGCCGGGTTTGTTCAAGTTTTGACAGCTCCGGAATTTCGAGGAATGGGAATGGCGGAAAAAGCGGAAACAGCGCTGGCGGAAAAATATAAATTGAAAACTTTGTTCGCCACGATCAGAAATGATAATACTCTTTCAATTCAATCTCATCTGAACATGGGATTTGAATTTCTGCCGGAAGATGAGCAGGAGGAATTGAGAAGCAAAGGATTTTTGCAGGAAAATGAAGTGCGGTTGTTTAAACATTTTGATTGAGAAATTCAGAGATTAAACGGGTTAGAGATTAAGAGATTGAGAGATTTTAGTCTTTCCCTTAATTACTTTGATACTCAGTTACTTGCGATTAGGCGGTTGAGAGATTAAACGGGTTAGAGATTGAGAGATTGAGAGATTTTAGTCGTTCCCTTAATTACTTTATTACTCAGTTGCTTTTCGATCGCGCGAACGAGAGATTAAGCGATTGAGCAATTAAGTTCTAATTTCAATTTCTCACTCTCTAAATCTCTTCGTCTCTAAATCTCTTTTTTCAAACCGAAAAACAGGCAATCGCCTGTTTTTTTATTTTTTTTAAAGCAATTCGATTTCTTTTGGCGACAAAATTTTATATTTTCCTTCCGGCAAATCTTTCAATAATAATTTATTTATTCTGATTCGTTTCAACTCAACAACATGATAACCGATTTCTGCACACATCCGGCGTATCTGCCGTTTTTTTCCTTGTTTCAAAATAATAAAAAATGAATCAGCTGTGTCCGGCTTTGTTTTTGCCCGAAGGGTCATTCCATCGGCAAGTTCGACTCCTCGCGCCAATTTTTGCAGAGATTCGAACGGAATCGGCTTGTTCACTTTCACCCAATATTCTTTTTCCTTTTCATAGCGAGGATGCGTCAGTTTCAAGGCCAGCGCGCCATCATTGGAGAGAATGAGCAATCCGGAAGTATTTTTGTCCAATCGGCCGACAGGATACAATCTTTCGGATAAATCAACCAAATCCAAAACATTTTTTTCATTTTTAAATTGCCGAGTGGTGCAAACATAGCCTGCCGGCTTGTTCAGCATGACAACGATTTTTTTGCTTTGTTCTCTGTCAATTTTGCGGTTGTCAACAAAAACTTCATCTTGATCAGGATCAATTTTCGCGCCGAGCGTTTTCACGAGATTTCCATTCACCTTTACTCTGCCGGCAAGAATAAACTCCTCGGCTTTTCGGCGGGAAGCTATTCCTCTGTCAGCGATGAATTTTTGCAAACGAATTTTTTCCATTATCGTTTATTACTTATTTTTTCTTTTCCCGATTCCACATGCCAGCCACCGCAAACGCATTCCTCGAAAAATTCAAATTCCACTTCACTTTCATCAAAATTATGGCCGATTGCGATTTTCTTGTCTATCCGGTGCAAACCGCAGGCGCAGTGGCAAATTTCATAATCAACACTCGGATGCGCTCCGCCGCAATGGTGAACGCGATGATTATTTTCCTCGTGATGAATGTGATGAAAATGTTGCAATATTTTTTCCATAAATTTGTTGTAATGATTATAATCTAACACATTTGCGGAAAATTTACAAGTCTGCAACAATAAAACGATGATATTGACTTCTCAGCGATTCTCTGTTAATCTTTGGAATAAACTTGTTCCTTTGAAATTCAGCCAAAAGGAGGACTTCCCATGGCCGGCATAATTTACCCGAGAGATTGGCGGGAAATCTTGGCGCTCAAATCCGTTTTCGCTGATCCGCCACGGCCGATGAATACAGCTGATCTCGATTCCCTGATTACAGTAAAAATTCAGGAAATGGCGCGTCTCTTCGAGGAAAAATTTTTCGATCAAGAAAAATACGCGCTCGCACTCAGCGGCGGATTGGATTCTTCAATTCTGGCTATCCTGCTCTCACGGCAAAATGTCAACTTCACCGCATTCACCATTGGCGCCGGCAAACGCCATCCTGACATTGTGTTCGCAAACATGATTGCGCGAAAATTACGAATTGAGACTGTTGTGTGTGTTCTGGATGATTCATATAAAAGAGCGGACAATTATGAAACTTTGTTTGAACTGGTGAAAGCAAACGGATTTTCCCATGTTATCAACGGAGACGCGATCGATGAAATCATGGGCGGATATTGGGCGCATGTTTCGCCAACATCAACCAAAAAAGTGACGGCTGACGCAAGTCTGACGATTGAAAATCAGCGGCGGCAAATTTTCGATGGATTCTGGCAAAGGCTTTATGCGGATCATATCGAACCGCTGGATCGATTCGCGGCAAAGTATGGAATTTCAGTTGCACTGCCATATCTGGCGGCCGCGCCCGAACTGATGCATCTGCCGCTCGGGCAAAGAGCGGCTGACAAAAGAAGAAAAATTCTCATGCGCCAGCTCGGCGAAACGCTCGACCTGCCGAAAGAGCTGTTGCAGCGGCCGAAGCTCGGGCTTTGCAACCTTTTCAGTCGAGGAAATGAAATCAACAGAAAAAAAACTTTCTAGAATCAAAAGCTGTTCACGACTCTGCGCGAACAGCTTTTTTGTTTTTGAAAAGTTATTTATGGTTTTCTCGGCGGCCGAAGATCGTTCAATGAAATTTCTCGGCGCGGCGGTTCATATCTTTTTGCCGGCCGGCTCTCTCCTCTAAAATCGGATCTTTTTTTGGCGTTTTCCTCCAGCGCTTGTTTGCGCCGAAATTCTTTCAAACATTCTTTGCAAAAAACCGGCCGTTTCGGATCAGGAACAAAATTTATTTTCGTTTTCTGACCGCAACCGCTGCATTTCACTATTTCTATAATTTCTTCTTTTTTTTCGGAAGATTCTTTTTCTCTGGCCGGCAACACTTGTTTCTCGGCAACCGCTTCTTCCGGTTCTTCCTCGGAATCGCCGCGCATACCGCTCAGAAAATCTATTTTCTTTTTTGCCAGATCTTTTTCTTTTTTTGCTTTCAATTCTTTTTCCAGCTTTTCAATCATGGCTTCGGTTTCAATTCCGCTCCAGCGAGCAATCTTGTCTTCCACCACTTCTCTTGATCGAGAATATCGTTCTCGCGTCACATTGATCACTTTGGACTCGGAATTGGTTGTCAGTGAAATCGGCGGCAAAGTTCCCGCGCTAAACGGATCAGACGAAACGCCGTCAATCATTAATTTTAAATAAACATTATATTTCGGCAAATTAACCAAATCCTCCTCAGTGAATTGCGGGGTGAATTCCCGAACCAGAAAATCAGCGTCTTCCGCGCCCACGCGAAAACAAATCAAAGTGCCGACATTGCCGAAGACAGCGTCTCTGACAACGGTGGATTGGCCGGGCGCCAGCTGACCGATATATTGATGGGCAATGGTTAAATTCAAACGATATTTTCTCGCTTCAGACAAAATATTGGCAAATGCCTCGGTAGCGAAATTCTGAAATTCATCCACATAAAGATAAAAATCTTTTCTTTTTTCTTCCGGAATATCCACGCGGCTCATGGCTGCGAGCTGAATTTTCGTAATGATCATGGCGCCGAGAAGTCCGGACGCGTCCTCGCCGATTCTTCCTTTTGATAAATTCAAAATCAAAATTTTTCCTTCGTCCATGACCTTTCTCAGATCCAGAGTTGATTTCACCTGTCCGACAACATTTCGAATCAATGAAGTGGAAAGAAATTGTCCGACTTTATTTTGAATAGGCGCGATCGCTTCTACCAAAAATTGTTGATTGTATTTTGAAAATTCATCCAGCCAAAACGCTTTTACCACCGGATCGCTGATTTTTGCCACGACTTTTTTCCGGTATTCATTGTCCACCAGCATTCTATTCACTCCGAGCAATGTGCTGTCAGGATAATCCAGCAAAGCGAGAATGGAATTGCGCAATAAATATTCCAAACGAGGTCCCCAGCTGTCCGCCCAAATCTTCTTGAAAACGCCAACCAGTCCGGAAGCAACCAAATGGCGGTGTTTCGGATCGACTTTTTCCAGAACATTGAAAGCGATCGGAAAATCCATGTCAGCCGGATTGAAATAGATCACATCATTGATGCGATTGCTGGGAATGCAATTCACGATTTTTTCCGCTGTGTCTCCGTGAGGATCAACATAGCAGACGCCTTTGCCGGAAACAATATCAGAATAAACCATATTTTCCAGCAAAACGGATTTTCCCATGCCGGTTTTTCCGATCACATACATGTGCCGGCGGCGATCATCATCTTTGATGCCAAATCTTCTTCGCTCATTGCGAAAATTCGTTTCAGCGAAAATTGTAATGTCTTTTGACATTTTTGATTTGATTAATAATTATTCGAACGGCAGATTTCTGGGCGGAGCGCCTTTTGACTTGCTTTCCGCGCGCTTGTTATCAGTCGATGCTTTTTTCGGAAGTGTACCCGCCGTTTTTTTTACGACTTCTTTCTTTTTTAACTTTGAAATTATTTTTTCTTTTCTCGCTTTGTCTTTTTCTCCGGTTTTGTCGAGAGCGAATCTTTCTTCAAAATAATCATTGTCATAATCAACAACAGGAATTCGTTCTTCTTTCTTTGGTTTTTCTTCCGCTATTTCCTCGGGAATAAGTCCAATTCCTTCTTCGACCGGAAGACCGGCCGGCGCGCTCACTCGTTTTGATTCGGTTTTCTTCACTGTCGGCGCTTTCACTTCAATATACGGGAAATGATAAAGAGTCGCCAATTCGGCAACACTTAAAATATATGTGCCTTTCAATGTGTCGGTATTACGATCAATATAATTCTTTAAAATACTGTTTTGCAGAATAGCCAAACGCAAATCTTTTAACATTAATTTAGTTTGCGTTTTGTTTGCTCCCGGCTTTAGCGCGTTGAGCCCGGTGGTGGAAAATTGTTTGATCGCGCCCATAATGCCGGACACTGCCAATCCTTTTTTGAAAACTTCTTTTTTGCCCACATACAAATAACGGACTTTGCAATCAAAACAAATTTTATCTATTTTTTCCATGACAGCCTCCACTTCTCTTTTTTGCTGGGGATTGAGCATCATCATATTGAATTTTTCCGGTCTTTCCTCTTTTTGCGGCTCAGCGCCCAGTATCTGATCGCCGATGAAACTCAGAATTTCCAAAGGTGCGTAAAGCAATTTTTCAAAAAGATTTGATGTTTCCGCTTCCTTAATTCCCATAATTTTGTTGACCGCCTTGGTTCCTTTTTTCATCCAGTCATTATCAGCGGGAACAGCGATAATCTGAAACCAGATCTGTTCGCCCGGACCGATTTTATTCATAATTTCCAGCATGGACGCGATCGGATCTTTGAATTCTTTGTCCAGCTCTTCCTGAAATTCCAAATATGTGCGAAAAGGAAAATAATCCTCTCTGACCGGAACCAGATCAGCGCCCCAGAGATTGTATTCATCATTGGGAAATTTCAATTTCGCCATTTCATTGGTATAATCTTCGGTTTCCGTAATTTGCGCTTCCGGATATTGGGAATAAATCGCCGCTTCCACCAAATCTCTGAATTGAACCGGAGTTCTGACCACAAACTGAACATAGCCGTCCATGCTGACAATTTCAAAACTGAATCCGACTTGATACTGTCCTTTGAATGTCTTCTCATGCCAATCCAGCGGAGTGTGCGCTCCGGCCAAAGTGGTGAAAATATTTTCCACCGCTTTCGGCGTCTGCAAATTATTCTTTGGAATATCGATCGCCAGATAAACATAACTGACTTTCGCACCGAACTTTTTTTGCTGCATGTAGACGAAATTGATCCAAAGTCCGTACAAAAAAGCGGCGGCAAACAAAATCCAACCGCCATTTACGAAAAAATGCCAGAAAATAAGATGGAAAGGCATTTGACCCAAAGTTTGCAGCCACGTCAGGTCAAGCGCAAAATCAAAATCAAACATATAAATAACAAAATAAATAATCGAATTATTTATAGTATACCACAACCGCGCAAAAAAAGAAAAACAGCTTTTCGCTGTTTTTTCTTTTTATATGGAAATAATTTTCAGAGTTAATTATTTCTTGATGGCTGATATTAGAATCCCATTTCCATTTCACATTGCTTTTGTTCCGCCTTAGCCGTTGCTATTTGATAATCCGGAACAGTGTACGGATTTAAACCGGCGCTGATATTTGCTATTTCAAGGTATCCGAAATTTTTCCAATCCGCCCAAATAGAAAAACAAGGTCCGGGGGAATTTTCAATAGCATCATACATCAAAATTAATTTTGATCCATCCATTCCCATTGTTCTGAGCAATCGCGGCTCGTTTTCTTCATAGATCTGAGTTAATTCTCCGGTTTTAATGTTGTAAGAATATATTTTATTCAAGATTTTCACGCCTTCCGAATATTGAGTCGGCGCAATGCTGGTTGAAATAAAGACAACATCTTTGTTTGCGGGATTTTCCGGAGCAAAAAAACTTTCAATCTGCTCTTCATTTGCATAAATTTCGGCCGATGCTTTTTTCTTCAGAAAAAGCTGATTGCCCCGGTCTATTGATGTAAACGTATCAGGCGCTCCTTGGCTAAAATTATAACTTTGCTCGATTGCGGTTCCGATGGTCGGACTATCGATGAGCTTTGCGGGGGAAATTTTACTTTCGGTTTGAGTAAGTTGCGGCGCAACTTTTGAAATTTGCCACAAATACATAGCAACACCGACGACTAGAGCGGTAATCAATACAGCCAGAACAATGGCGCCGGCAGAATATTTTTGTTGCTTCATAAACTTGTTATAAGTAATTATTAAGTATCGAGCGCACTACAAGGTTCAACGCAATTTGAGAAAAGTTTTTTGGGAAGTAATCTTAATTTTTCAAGAAAAATTTTCCGTTCGCGTCTTTTTCGAATTGATCTTTGTTGATCAGAGTCAAATAGATTGTTGATTTGTTCACTTGTCTTTGCTTCAGAACTTCATTGTAAATGTCGTCTTTGTTCAGAGGCTCAGCTGATTTTTTCAAAATATTTTCAATGATATCAGCCACTGTGCCGGTCGCGTATCCCCAGGTCTTTAGCGCGTAAATGCCTCGGCCGATGAGCACATATTGATCATTGGCGATCAATTCATTGTGAACCGTGGCCGGACAAATATTTTTGTGATCAAATTTCGATTGATTGATTTTTTCAGCGATTTCGCGGAAGTGAAGCGGCTTTGTTTCTTTTTCAAAAATCAAGAAAATTTTGTCGCCCAATTTCTGCGGTCTGATTTTCTTCCAGTTTGCCAATCCCCACTGATCCAAAATATTTTTTTCAACTTTTCTGGAAGCATTCAAATAAGAAATCAAGAAATTTTCCAGGCTGACATTGTCATTCCGATCTAGATAATTTTGCAACATAGCGGTCAATTCTTCATCCAAATGTTCTTTTCCGATATTCAAAATACCTTGTTCGCTCAAAAGATTTCCTTTTTCCTCAATGCTCGCCGAAGTCTTTTCCAAGAGCTCATTGACCTTGTCCAGATTCAATTCTTGCAAAAACCAAATCTTGTAAAAATTGTCATGATCAGCTGATTTCAAAACGGAATCAATGAAATTATCCAACACAAACAAATATGAATTGGAATGCAAAAAATCAAAAGTATGATTTGCTTCCGCGAATTCAGACAACAATTTGTCTTCTCTTACAATGCCTCCGTTTTTTTTGATATATTGCAAAAGTTCATTTTCGAGTTGGTTCAATTGTCCGGTAAATTCCGGCTGTGATTTCATTGCAACCAATTTGCGGATTGATTCTTTTTCGATCTGGCGAACCCGTTCGCGGGTGATTTTGTAATTGTCGCCAATCTGCTTCAGAGTGGCGCGTCGTTCCAAGTCGCTTGTCAACTGATAACGTTGTTTTAATATTTCCTGCTCCCTTTCCGACAGCTGCGAAAGCAGGCTTATAAACAAGTCTTGGAAATTGATTTTATTGATGTTTTCCATACTAACTTTTATAAACCGACAAGCTTCGTTTAGCTTATTTTATAATAGTTTTAATATATCATTATTCATGTCAAGTGTCAATAATGGGAATTCGCTTTCCTAAAATTAGTCAAATTTCATTATTAACATTGAATCAATAGCCCGGAACCGGTGGACAATCCATAAATTTATTATCTAAATTTAACTTATTTTTTCCAATGTGTCAAGGATAGGAAAATCATTAAAACTTCGAGGTTCCAAAATGTAATTTTCCCGAATCAGCAGAGACAAATAAAAAAAGCTGTCCGGTTTCAGCCGAACAGCTTTTAATCAGTGCAATTATTTCTTTATTTTATTCCAAACAACCAGCAACGGACTGGCGATGAAGATCGAACTGTACGCTCCGCTGAAAATACCAATCATCAAAGCCAAGGCAAAGTATTTCACGGATGATCCGCCGAAAAAGAATACGGCGCCAAGAACAATTATGGTCGTAAGAGTCGTATTGATGGAACGGCTCATTGTTTCATTCAAACTGCGATTCACCACTGTGTCAAAATCGGTTTTTGACAAGCGGCCGAGATTTTCTCTGATTCTGTCAAAAATAACAATCGTATCATTCACAGAATAACCGAGAATCGTGAGCAGAGCGGCCACAAACGGCAGTCCGACTTCCACGCCGGCAAATCGGCCGAGAAGCGCAAAAATTCCAAGAACAATCACCAAGTCATGTAGCAAAGCGACAATCGCGAGAATGCCGTATTTCCATGATTCCACGGGCCAAGATACTTTGCGAAAAGCCCAGGCAACATACAGAATAATGGCGATGCAACCGAGAATAAGCGAATACATTGCTTTTGTTTTCAATTCACGGCCAATGACAGCGCCGATGGCGTCAAATCTTTCTTCTTGAATTTTTTCAGGATATTTTTCTTTCAATTTCGACATTATCTGCTGATGAAAATCTTCGCCAATCTGCTTGAACCGAATGAGCATGTTTTGATCTCCGGCCGGCTGGATTACAATTCCGCCGTCCAGATTAACTTCATTCAAAACGGATTGAACTTCAGCGACTGCCGGGCGTTCTTCCAAAAATTTTATTTCCAGCAAACTGCCGCCCGTAAAATCAATGCTCGGCTTCAATCCCCACACAAGCAAGAACAAAATGCTCAAAATAATGGCAATGGCTGAAATCGTTAAATATTTTTTCTTCTTTTGAATTATCTGCAACATCATATTGGTAAATTATTTATTTTCTTTTGATTTTAAGCCCCAGAGCCATGGCCGTTTTTCATTTTTCCGAGTGGTGGCAAAGAGCATCAGCTGTTTTGTGACAACAATCGCGGAAAACATACTGATGAGAATACCGATGCTCAAGGTGATGGCAAATCCTTTTATCATGCTCGAGCCGAACCAAGCCAAGATCAGACAAACCAGCAATGTTGTCACATTTCCATCGCGAATCGCGGTCCAAGCGCGCCGAAATCCTTCGTCAATCGCGGTTGCCAGCGGTTTGCCCAAACGGATTTCTTCTTTCATTCTTTCAAATATCAAAACATTCGCGTCAACCGCCATGCCGATGGAAAGAATAAATCCGGCAATGCCCGCCAATGTCAATGTGACGGGAATCGCTTTGAAGACAAACAAAACCAGAATTCCATAGCCAAGCATGGCGAAAACCGCCAATAATCCGGGCAAGCGGTAATAAGCGATCATGAACAAGCCGACAATGATAAATCCGATAATTCCGGCCATCAGACTTTTTTGCATAGATTCTTTGCCCAGACTGGCGCCAACAGTTTGTTCGGCGATAAGCTTGATTGGCACAGGCAATGCGCCGGCATTCAAGCGCTGAGACAAAAGTTTTGCTTCAGCAATATCAAATGATCCGGAAATTACAGCTTTGCCTTCTCTGATCGGTTCATCCACTCGAGGAATGCTGATCGGCTGATTGTCCAGAAAGATTGCGACCGGCTGGCCGACATTTCTCTCGGTAATATCAGCGAACAATTGTTTTCCTTCATCATCAAATTCCAGCGACACTTGCGGCGCGGTGGTATAAGAATCAAATTCAACGGTAGCTGATTTCAATTGGCGGCCGGTAAGATTTGTGTTCTTCCACTGGTCTTGCGGCGGCAAAATATCAGCTTCGCTTTTTGTATTCACGAAAATTTCCGCCACTTTGTATTCCACTTGCGCGCGCTCGTCAACTTTGTAAATCAAATGATAACCGAAATCAGTTTCAACCACATCGGAAATTGTTCCTTTTTCCATATTAAAAGCGGCATCTTCAAACGGCTGTACCATTTGTCCCTTGGAAAACCAACCTAAATCTCCGCCGGTTTCGGACGCGCCCGGCTCTGTGGAATTTTCCTTTGCCAGCTGAACGAAATTTTCAGTGGAAGCGCGATCTTTCAATTCATTGATTTTTTTCAGCGCGTCTTCCTTGCTTGTTTCCTGCGAGCACATTTGAGCGCCCTTGAAACAAACCAAAATATGTTTTGCGTTCACCTCTGTTCCGGCATCGCGCTTTTCATTCACTTTCAAAATATATAATCCGTCCGATCCGGTGACAACCTCGGGAACAATATTCGGAGGCGTCACTTTTCCGGCCGCTTCATAGATAAATTTATTGGCGAGATCTTCGCTTTTGATCCAGCCGATATCGCCGGCGATTTCTTTTTCTCCTTCTCGTTCAGTGTAATTTTTTACAACCTCGGCAAAATCAGCTCCGGACTTTATCTCTGCCAACGCTTTTTTCGCTTTTTCATTCGCTTCTTTATTGAATGAATCCAAATCCGTTTTTTCCGTAGCGGTCAATTGTCTCGGAGGTTCGGTGTTTTGTTCTTTGAATTCGAGCAATGGAGTTTCGCCGATCATTTTTATGGCTTCATCAATATCCTTTATTCCGGCCAACTCAACAATCACTCGCCACTTTTCTCCGGCTTTGTTCACCTGAACCAATGGTTCTGACACGCCGAAAGCGTTTACCCTCCGTTCAATAACATCGCGCACGCCTTCCACTGCGTCAGCCTTGTCTCCGCTCGGGACTTTTGAAGTATCAGCTTCATAAACCAAATGAGTGCCGCCCAGCAAATCAAGGCCGAGGCGAAACGGAATGTTTCTGAAACTACCGATTTCCGTTCCGAGTTTTGAATTGATCCAGCCGGCTGATTTATCATAAATCCCCGGAAAATCAAACATGAGAAGAACAATGGCGCAGAGAAATATCACCGCCACTGTCAACCTGACTTTGTTCGTTTTTGATACATTGGACATACTTATAGTCAATTCATTATCACAAAATCAAAAGTTTAGATTGCGCTAAACAGATGATTTTTTATTTAAAACTAGTTGCTCATATTCTACATAATTTATGATAAAATGGCAACAACCCCGCCGATTCTTGACTCTTGTCAAAAAAATGATGCAATAAAAAAGCCGACTTTTTCAGGCCGGCTTTTTTTATTGCTCGAAGTTGACGATTTTAAATATTATCAATTTTTAGGATTGTTGAACTTCCTGCGAAAAAAAGTTTCCACTGATTCACCGCTGGGAATGCCCAATTCGTGCGCCAATTTGTGGCACTCGTTGCAAGGCGCTTCCAAATTTTCAGGAGAATGCGGATTTCCGATTTCTCTGCCCGTTAAAAATTCCTCAAACTTTAAAATATGATGCGGAGCGCCCGGTTTTGCGCATTTGTGATTCGGCCGGCCAAAATCTCTGCCGCGGTCGCGTTCTTCGACCGCCAGCCTGATTTCCTCGGGAATTCTGCGCGATACTTTCGTGTCTCCATAAGTTTTGTTTTCCCTCAATTTTTGCTTCTCAATTTCTTTTGCTTTTTTTCTGGATTGCGCCTGCAAAATTTTCTTTTCCTTGGAGCTAAGTCCTCTCTCCGGCAAATTTGAAATTATTTCCATATTTTTTTATTACGAACCGCAGCACTTTTTATATTTTTTGTCTGAACCGCAGGGACAGGGATCATTGCGGCCGACTTTTTTGCCGGATTTGTCGCGCACTTTGGCTGATACCGGTTCGCTTTCATCGCGTTTCGCTTCAGCATACGGATCATTGAACTGGCCGGACAATTCGCCGCCGGCTTTTTGGATTTTTTCCGTTTCAGCCAATGATTTTCCGATCTGCGGAGTAAATCCGACTTTGTAAATGCTGTAAACCACTTGATGCTGGATCAAATTTTGCAAACCAATAAACATTTCATAAGTTTCCCGCTTGTATTCCAGCAACGGATCGCGCTGTCCGTAGCCGCGCAAGCCGATTCCGGTTCTGAGCATTCCGATCGCGTCAAGATGCTCGACCCATAAATTGTCCATCGTGCGAATGAGAATTTCGCGTTCGATGAGACGCATGAATTTCGGATCTCCGCCTGATTCTTCCACATATTTTTCCAATCGCTCGTATTGTTCATTTGCCTGTTTCATCAGAAATTCAATAATCTTCGTTCGCGCGGTTGCGTCCGCCAGCCGATCGCCGGCCAGCTTTTCAATGCTCTGCACAATTTGACAGCTTTCTTCGGAAAAAGGAAAAATCGTCCGCACGGTTTCGCAGATTTCCTTCAAATTCCAATTCGTCTGATTGTCATCGGCAGTGTGAAAAGAAACCACTTGTTCGATCTCGCCTTCCACCATTTCCATGATCATTTCTTTCAATTTTTCCGGCTTTTCCGCGAAAGAGTCCAGCACTTCCCTTCTCTTCTTGTAAATAATATGCCGCTGTTTGTTGATAATGTCATCATATTCCACCAAATGTTTTCGAATATCAAAATTATTTCCTTCCACGCGCTGTTGAGCTTTTTCAATGGAAGAAGAAATAAACTTGTTTTCAATCGGCTGATCTTCGGGAAATCCCAGTCGCTGCATCATGCCGCGCACTCTGTCCGAACCGAAAATTCTCATCAGATCATCTTCCATGGAAATATAAAATCGGGATTCGCCCGGATCGCCCTGACGGCCGGATCGTCCGCGCAACTGATTGTCAATGCGGCGCGCTTCGTGCCGTTCAGTTCCCAGAACAAACAATCCGCCCAAAGATTTTATTTTTTCCGAATCTTCTTTGTTGAACGGAGTTCCTCCGAGAATGATGTCAACTCCGCGTCCGGCCATGTTCGTTGCCACGGTTACCGCGCCTTCGCGGCCGGCCTGAGAAATTATTTGCGCTTCTTTTTCATGTTGTTTCGCGTTCAGCAATTCATGCGGGATTCCTGCTTGGAGGAGAAGCGATGACAACAATTCATTTCGCTCAATGGAAATCGTGCCGACCAGAACCGGCTGTCCTTTTTCATGCAATTTTTTTATTTCCGCGGCAACAGCTTTGAATTTTCCCATTTCCGTGGAATAAATCCGATCCGGCAAATCTTTTCTCACCACCGGCTTGTTGGTCGGAATAATCGTCACATCCAAACTGTAAATTTTTGAAAATTCTTCCGCTTCGGTTGCCGCTGTTCCGGTCATGCCCGCCAATTTCTCGTACATGCGAAAATAATTTTGAATTGTAATTGTCGCCAGAGTTCTGCTCTCGCGCTGGACATCCACGCCTTCCTTCGCCTCGATCGCTTGATGCAATCCCTCGGAATATCGGCGTCCCACCATCAGCCGGCCGGTGAATTCATCGATAATAACAACTTCGCCGTCTTTCACCACATAATCGCGATCCAGCTTGAACAATGTATGCGCTCTGAGCGCTTGTTCCAGATGATGAACCATTTCTATGCCTCCTTCTGTATAAATATTTCCCATGCCAAGCATTTTTTCCACTCTTTCAATTCCCTCTTCAGTCAGCGTGGCGGCTCGCATTTTTTCATCAATGTTATAATCATCGTCTTCTTTTAATTTCGGAACCAATTGCGAAAATTTCTTGTACAACTGCGCTGATTCTTCGGCCGGCGCGGAAATGATGAGCGGAGTTCTCGCTTCGTCGATCAAAACCGAGTCAACTTCATCCACAATGGCGTACGCCAATCCGCGCTGAACCTGTTCTTCCGGCGTACTGGCCATATTGTCGCGCAAATAATCAAAACCGAATTCGCTGTTCGTGCCATAGGTAATGTCAGCGCCATAAGCTTCTTTTCGAGTGCAGGGCCGCAATCGGCTGAGTTTGTCATCAATGGAATTTTCATCAATATATTCAGGATCAAAAATCAACGCTTGATTGTTGACAATGCAAGCTGTCTTCAGTCCGAGCAAATGATTGGCCGGACCGTTCCAGCCGGCATCGCGCCGAGCCAGATAATCATTGACTGTGATCAAGTGCGCGCCTTTTCCGCTGACCGCGTTCAAATACAGCGCCAAGCCCGCCACATGAGTTTTTCCTTCACCGGTTTTCATTTCCGCGATTTCGCCTCTGTGCAGGACAACGCCGCCGATGAGCTGAACATCATAATGCCGAATATTGATCATTCGCCGATTCGCCTCGCGCGCCAGCGCAAAAGCCTCCGGCAGAATATCGTCCGGAGTTTTTCCATTTTTCAATTGCTCTTTCAGCGATTGAGTCCGTATTTTGAATTCTTCATCCTTCAATTTTTCCATTTCCGGCTCCAGCCGATTGATCTCGTCCACCAGCGGAAGAATTCCCTCGATCACCTTTTGATTCGGATCCTTAAAAAATCTTGAAAATAATGCCATAAAACAATAATTTTGATAATTTTCTCATTCCTAGAGTATACTCGCATTTTTATTATTTTTAAATAGTGGGCGGGTTTTTGATAACAAAGTCGCTCAAGGCTAATCAACCGGAGCTGATTACAAGTCGCTGCGTGACTGGAGCACCTTATTATAATTCTTTGAGCAATTTTTTAAATCCCGCCGTATTAACAAAATAATTCTGTTTATTTTTATTCAGATTCCGCTTTATATTTTTGACTTGGTTGAATATCTTTCCATTTTTAAAATATTTTTTATTCGTAAATAGATTAAAGTATAAACCATCTAAAAATGAAATATAATGAATTTTGGGATTCTTCTCGCTAAAGCTAATAAACGATATAACCTCATTGATCTGTTTATCTTGACCGCCGCCGCCTTCCTTCATATGTTTGTGCTCAACAATAAAAATATCTTCTCCGTGTTTTATCAAAAAGTCAGGCATTTTTTGTTCTTTGCTTTTACTCCAAAAAAATTTTATTCCGTAATGGTTTAATAAATTTTTAAATAATTTTTTTCCTTTTTTATCCGCTTGAATATATTTTTTATTGCCCTGAAAAATAAATTTTTCCAACGGCTCGCCATTAACTTTTTTGAAGCCAGACTTATCTAAAATCGCGGAAACCTTATTGATACCCGAATTACCACTTTGTTTATGAGCTTTTGCATCCTTTCCAACTTGCAATGTCGTCGGGGTATAACCGTAGGAAGAATAGAGATTGTGTCTTAAATCAATATACCTTTCAACAATATTTTTGATAATTTTTAACTGCTCCTCTGCGTTCATTTTGCGAAAAAGACTGCAGGAAATATCCACTACCGGCCAAAAGGAAACGAATTCAGAATAATTTATATTTTTATTCTTCACTATTTCTAAAATTTTTTCGATCGCCCTTTTTGAAGTTGTCTTGTTTTTATTCTTTTTTGCGAAATTATAAGCTGAAATACTTTCAATCAAATCAATATTTTGTCGCATTAAATCAGTTGGAATTTTAGGATTATCTGAAATAATCAAGTCTCCATTCTTAATATAAAATTCATCGATAATCGGTTCCGGGTTATCGAGTGAAAAACCGAATAAATCCAAATTGTTAACGCTTTTCATAAGTTAAAACAATTTTAATGTTGAATTAGGACAAGCATGTTCATATGCGTCTTCCACAAATGATCTCGCCGTCATATAATCAAGCCGTCTTCTTCTCTCCCCGTTTTTCTTATTTCCCTTAAATGGAGACAACAGAACATCATAAGTTTTTTTTCTAAAGTCGAAAAGCAATTGATTGCTATATTCAATTATTTTATCAATTGACCCGCTATCAGCTCTAACCTCAATAACAGTGATCAATCTCGAGCTGTGTTTAATGTCGGCTAAATCATAATCCATTTCTTCAGGCTTCATAAAAGAAATCGGTTTCAACGGATTTGTCGTATCAACCGCTCTCAGCGCGATTTGTCCTTTCGGAGCATTGAACTTCATATAAATATTTTTGTGCGGCGTCCGGCGCAGTTTTTCAAAATATCCAAGTTTCCCGATCAAGTTATTGTTTTTATAAACATCAATCTGATCATAAGACCTGTTTCTATTATCAAAACAAATTACGCAAATGGGATTCTCCGTATCACTAAATAGCTGATCTTCAATTACAGTAATACTGACAAGACGATTCTTAGGAAATTTTGAATTGATAAAAGTCTCGGGAATAATCATTACGCCGAAATTATTTGTCAGACATTTTTCAATGGCCAATTGGTAAATATCGTCATAACTGCAAATATCAAAATACTTTTTTACATTTTCATAAATTCCTTTTCTTTTGGCGCTGTAATTGGTTAAGTATGGCGGATTGGTAATGATTATCGAATTATCAATTTTCGGGATACTTAAAAGACTGTCATTTTGTTCCCAATGCAAAGTTTTGTCTATATCAAGACCTTTGATTTTTTTAAATCCTATTTTTTGCGCCACCTTTAACAAATCGCCGCCTCCGGCGAATGGATCAAACGCGATTTTTGCTCCCGTGAATTTTATAAAATCTAAAACATGGCGCTTTAACCAAAAATCATTTTTTGTAAAAAATTGTCCCAAACTTTGTTTTTTAACAATTGCGTTCATAAGTATACTATAGCTAAAAATTGATAAAATTGCATTGTTGGTTTTTATCAGGTATAAGTGCGTCATTATTCAGGAACTTATTTAAGTCAATTTTGGGTAAATCGCGTAGCTTTCACCGGCTAAAATGCCAAGATAATAATCATTCCCCAAATTAAGCTTTTCATATAGAGATTTTGCGTGATTGTGAATTTCCTCAACGCTATTCAAGAAAATAATCGGTCTGGAATTTATAACACAAAGTAAAATTTTTATTTCAGCATTAATTGAATCAAGTTGCGGCAGCTTATTAGGCGCAGTGCTCATAAAATCGCGTCCAAATTTAGAGCCATTGAATTGAGGATCAAAATTTTTATAGACGCAAAGAACAGAATCTCTTTGTTGCTCATGTGCGCTTGTAAGACAGAATACTTCTATGGCACATATATTTTCTTTATATTTTGCAATAAAGTCTGGCATTTTCGATTTACGAGCTGCTTTAATCGGTTGAATGTCTGTAAACCCAAAATGCCTTAACCAAAATATAGATCTTAGTTCTGCCAAAAAAGCTTCTAAAGATTCAATTTTCAAATCATTTGGCTTAAAATCCAATCCTGCCAATAAATCCGCCTCAGACAGATTTGTAATTTCACATCCAGTTTCTATCAATTTTATAATATCCATTCTCACTCTTGGAGAAGCTAACTTATCATAGTTTGTTTTCTTATACATATTCTCTAAATAAATTAGCACGGCTTCTTTTGTATATCTTGTTTCCATAACATCAATTCTAACATTAAAATTATTTTTCAAAATACGCATCCATTTCTTTGCCCATTCAATAAAAATTATTCATTCTAAAAATGCGACCGAAATAAACCGTAAAAAGAAAAATCTCCGCTAACTCCTATAAACCTTCTTCCGCCTCTTCAATTTTTGCTTTCAAATCTGTTATTTTTGATTGTTTTTCCAACAATTTTTTTCAAGATAGCATTCAGCGGTTTACTTGGATCCTTTTTGATATTGTGCTCCCAAACCCTAAAAAGTTTCCAATCAATCTTTTTATAATATTTTTTTACTTCACAGTCCCTTTCTTTGTTCCGCTCAAATTTTTTTCGCCAATATCCTAAATTGCTTTTTGGCAAATAGCCGTGTTTCGGGCAACTATGCCAGAAACAGGAATCTATAAAAATTACTGTTTTATATTTCGGCAACACAATGTCGGGTTTTCCAAAATGTTTACTGCTGTTTTTTCTATATCTAAAACCCTTTTTCCAAAGGGCTTTTCTGAATAATATCTCAATTTTTGTGTCCTTGCTTCCGATTTTGGACATTATCTCGCTTCTTTTTTTCTTTGAAAAAACATCCATAAACTAAGACTTAATCCTTTCTTTAAAATCATCATAACTGCCTGTTGCGGAAAAATTGATTTCAAACTGATCATCTGAAATTTTATCTATTCTCACTGAATCAATTCCTATTGTCTGCAATTTAGCATAGGTAAGCAATTCGCCCTCTTTCAGCCCCAAAACGTCGCGCAATATCCATTGACCAAGAGCCCTATTTGAATATGACATCAATGCCTTCCCTTTGTCTTGGCAAATTTTTGACTGCATTTGCCGTCCATCCGGCAATCTCAGCATAAAAGGCGTATCGCGATCCGGAAAAAAACCAGGGACATTGCGATGAATTTCAGCTGGTACCGGTATATAAACTTCATTCGGATCTCTCGGACGCCCGCCTGCATTCCATTGATTCAATCCGCTTTTTTCAAAAACTGTTTGCCGCCCCCCGTAAAGAGGCAAAAAAATCGTTTGTTTTATTTTAGATTCGATCTCAAATTCCAACCCCCTGACATTAAGCAATTTTTCGAGTTCCGAAAGAGGATCTTCTAAAATTTCGACATTAAATTCATGCAGAATGCGTTCTGTCAAGAATCTTTTTGTCAGAGTGCTTTTGGAAAACAAAAAAGAATATTCATTTTTGCCGTCATGAAAAGATATCGAACCCTTGTTTTTCTTTATATTTTTTATACTGCCGATTTCTATTCTATCCATCGGCTCTTCAAAAATCAAAAATCTTCCTTTATCTCTCAAAACGCAATGATAAATTGAGTTTTTAAGTCCATGAGCCTTTTCCGTAAAATCTATTCTTGCATTCCTCAATTCGGCAATTTTTAAAATAAGCTTTTCCTCAGTTAAACTTTCATATAACGACCTGTCTCTGTTAAACTCCGCTACTTTTTGATAAGTTTTTGAGTTGCCAACCAAAAAAGTCTTTAACCCGATTCCAAGTTTATCTTTTTTAGCATCTGCCGACACGTCGCTTCTTGATAAATCTTCTGCTTGAAAAGATTTGCAAAAAATCTTTTCCGCGACTCTGTAGTACAAATACGGCACAGGGGAATCTGAAAAAAGATTAGAGAGGCATCCCGCTACTTTCAAAAACTTTTTATATTCCATTTGCTGCGGGTTTGATTGAACGGGGAAAAAAATCATACTTTTTGAGATAATGCAATTTTAATATTTAAAGCAATCCGTTCAATCACCGGAACGGAAACTGCGTTTCCTAATTGTTTGTAAAGGCTCGAATCAGCCATATCGGGCAATTTAAAATCTGCGGGAAATCCTTGAAAATTTGCGCACTCTCTTGGTGTCAGTTTGCGAATACCCTTGTCATCAATTATTATCGGCACATTGTGTCCGCCCGTTC
>JAHIRY010000030.1 GCA_018818405.1 Patescibacteria group bacterium
CCTTCGTTCCGTCTCAGGGCAGGCTTCTCGTCCTCTCTATTTTTTTATAAAATGAATGGCTTGCCATGAAGTCATGCGCAGCATGTACTTCATGGTGCCGCGAAGAGGACTCGAACCTCCACGGGATTGCTCCCACTAGCACCTGAAGCTAGCGTGTATACCAATTTCACCATCGCGGCAAATTTTCACTTATTTCTGGACAAAATTATAGCAATTAAAATCAAATTTTACAATATTAAAATTGGCAGCCGACGCTGCCAATGTTTTTTGTATTTTTTTCTATTCGTCTCCTGCAAATTTCAAAGTCGAAATTATTTTCTCCGCAACCCTCATCTGCGCGGCCGGATCGGGCGAGATTTTTTCCACACTGATCACATAAAAATAATTTTCACGGCTGAACCGGTATTCATGCGCTCCGACAATTCCCGGAATTTCATATTCAGCCGCTTGTTCTCCTCCGATTATTGTCTTTCCCGTGAATATGTCTTTTGAATTTTCCTGTTGCGATTTCCATTTTTCAAAATTTTCCGAATTGTGAAAATCGGTCGCTGAAATTGAAATCGCCATATCAATATATGCGAGTTCATCTTTCTTTTGATGAACATTCAATATTTCAGAGCACCAGCCGTCGCATTTTGTCAGTCTGGAAATAATATAACCGGACGGAAGCTCAAATGAATATCCGGCAAATTCGCTTTTGAAATTATTCGAGTCAGAGGAAATTGTTATTTCTTCAGCGCTGGCGCCGCAAGCATTCGCTTCATTGAGAAACGATTTCAGCTCATCAAAACGGCTGACGCATTTTTGCAGTTCATTGCCGATCGCGTTGCATTCTCTGGAAATTTCCAAACTACCGCTTTCTTCATCAGCCGAATCAGCGGCATTTGCTCTCGCATTCACAAAAAAATACATTCCGCCTCCAATCAAAATCGAGGTGGCGATCGCCGTAAAAAAAATAATATAAAATTTTTTCATGAATATATTATAACACAAAACAAACAACGCAAAAATTTTTCATTCCAAACAACTGCGGATTGTTTTCACTTTCCCTGAAATCCAAACTACTGCGGTTGACTGATTTTGTTGAAAACATCCATCGTATAAACATCATGAATATCAATCTTTTTCGTTAACAAGTTTTGTTCGAGTAAAATATTCTGCGCGTTTTCCCATTCCGATTCTTCCATGAAACCGATCGGAGATTTTCCGGTGTTAATCAGCGGAATTGAAGTTCTGAGCATATACAATTCATGCGATTCCGTTCTGTCTGTCGCGTATTTCAAAGTGATGCCAACCGATTCTTCTATATTTTCAATCGCATATCGCCATCCGTCCAGCGTTGCCCTCAGAAATTTTTCAGCCAAAAGAGGATTTTCATTCAAAATATCATCGCGCGTAAACAAAACATCAGCGTATATGTTCACTCCATAGTCAGCCGAGAGGATCGTATTCACTTGTTTTCCTTGTTCCAGCACTTGATGCGGTTCGTTGATAATATACCCGGTTAAAACATCAACCGAACCGTTCAATAATTCCGTTGAATCATATCCGGTGACAATTTCCGTTATATTGCCCCTGTCAATATCAAGCTTTTTCATCATCAAAAAGTAGGGAGAGTTTGCCGCTATGCCTTGCGCCAATCCTATTCTTTTGCCGACAAAATCCTGCGGTGCTACAATTCCAGATTCTTTCAGCGAATAAGCGCAATACGGATTAATCTTATAAATAACCGCAATCGCTTTCAACGGAAGACCCTTTGATCTGGCGATAATCAATTCATCGGCGCCGGTAACGCCGAAATCCGCTTTTCCCTCGGCAACAGCGTCGATCGTCGGCTCTTCGAAACTGAATGGCGCCAAATCCACATTCAGACCTTCTCGGGAATAATATCCTTTTTCCTTTGCCACATACATTCCGGCAAACTGAGATTGGTGCAGCCATTTTAATTTTACCGTAGCCGGAGTTAAATTCTTAGGCATTATATCAAATGAAAACAACCCGAGACGCCAAACAACTCCGATCAATATCGCCAAGACAAGGATCGGCAATATCACCCATGCAATTTTTTTCATAATTGTTTTTGTTATTGATAATCGTTTATTCTTTTTATTTGACAACATTATAACACCAAATAAAAAAACACCGAAAAAAAATAACGGCGCTGTTATGATTCTATATTTTTTTATCTCTGTTTTATATTGGTGGACTTGAGGGGAGTCGAACCCCTGGCCTCTGCAATGCGAATGCAGCGCTCTACCAACTGAGCTACAAGCCCACAAAATTTATTAATTTATGCAATTATCTTTTAATCATCGTATTTATCAGAGCTGAAAGCATCTTGGCGATTTCCAGTAAATCGGCGTAGTTTTTTTGAAAATCTTCTTCTGAAATATTATTCTCTAGTTTTAAAATTCTCATCATTGCAACGCATTCATTTACAGACCCCTTTGCCACGACATAAAAATTCTTCTTATCATTTTTTGAATATTTGCCTGCACCCTCGGCGATGTTCAATACAATACTTAACGACGCTCTTTTGAGCTGATCTTTTTGATTCTTGTCTATCAGCGGATTGGCGATAATTTTTAATACTTCGGCATAATAAAATTCAGATTTACGATAAACTGGAAATTGTTCAAAATCAAACATTAGATTAAAATTAATTACTTTCCTTAATCCTATCCTTAATTCTTTCGCGGCAGCGGCGACGAGAATTAAGGTTGAGATTAAGGAGAAGAATTAAGGGAAATATAATTCCAAACCCTATTTCTTAATCTTATCCTTATCCTTATTTCTTTCGCGGCATCGGCGACGAGAATTAAGGTTGAGATTAAGGAGAAGAATTAAGGAAATGTAATTCCAAACCCTATTTCTTAATCTTATCCTTATCCTTATTTCTTTCGCGGCATCGGCGACGAGAATTAAGGTTGAGATTAAGGAGAAGAATTAAGGGAAATTTGCGCGGCAAATTTCTGGTCGGGCTGAGAGGACTCCCCTCAGCGCGGTTCGGGACAGGCTTCTCGTCCTCTTCTTTTGTTTTGATCCTTGTTTCTGGTCGGGCTGAGAGGACTCGAACCTCCGGCCTCATCGTCCCGAACGATGCGCGCTACCAACTGCGCTACAGCCCGTTGTCATGTAACAACTTATTCACTAATCGGGAAACTTTTCGACTGTTTCAAATTACCAAATTTTCACTAAATTTGCAAGCAATATTGACAAAATATTAGTTTTATGATATATTTTATTGTTCAACCCGAGCAAGAAGGAGCTACCATGAAAGGGATCATCTTCGCAACGTTTCTCTCCATCGCTTTCCTCAGCCTGCCGGCGCGAGCCGAGACTCCGCGCCCCGCCCCTGCCAGCGAAGACGAGCAACAGTTCGTCGGACTCAACAACGACGAAGTCCGACGACTGCTCGACGATTTCCTCCGCCTCCGGCTCCGCACCGCTCCGCCCCCGGAGCAGTCGAAGGCGGAAACTCGTCCGCAAGTGACGGATCGTCGGCCGCGGCTCTTCTAGCCGCAGGCGAAAAATCAGCATGACGGCCATCGCATCAGTGATGGCCGTTTTCTATTTTAAATTTTCAAATTGCTTTATGAATAATCGTCGAGCAAAACCGCTTTTTTCAATGTTTCCAATCTTTTCTTCGCGCTTTCATACATTGACAGCTCGTCCTTTGCCAGTTCCTCATTAAGTTCTTTCAGAAAAACTTGCTTCACCTTGTCATAATCCGCGCCGCCATATTCTTCTTTTATCTGCGCCAATTGAATGGCCGCTCCCTCAAAATTTCGCTGAGAAATGGCATTGTCAAAGGCAACGGAAAATATTTCTTTTCTCGCTTCCTCATATTCGGAATGCATTTTTTTCTTTTCATCCGCCGGAGCTTCATCAATCAATTCCGCGGTTGAAATTTGCGTTTCGCCGATCACCTCTTCATATGCGTCCGCCTCAACATTGCTTTTCAGAGTTTCCAATGTTTGTCGGTATTTCTCCACAGCTTCAGACATCGACTCTGCCAAAAGTTTGTCAACATAATCAAGGAATTTCTTTTTTTTCTCTTGATAAGCGGATAATTGATAACGAAAACCATTGTCCAATTGAAGAAACGCTCCGTAAACATCGCCGGATTCCAAGCTTCGTTCGAAAAAATTGGGAAATGATTCGTTTAAGGTCGCCTTAATAATTTCTTTTCTCTGAGCAGCCGCCGCTTCCTCGACTTTCTTCTTTCGTTCTTCTTTTGAGAGCGGTTCCGTCACATTGGTTTTCTCTCCAACCCGAATTTTTATTCTTTCTCGTTGAACTGCGCCCATCGCAGCTTCATCAAGCGGAAGTCTCTCCCTTTTCCCTATTGCTTGCTCGCCTCGCTGTCCTCTGGCGCTCGCGGAATGCTGTCCTGTTTTTTCTTCCAGTCGAACATCCAATTCATCAGCGGATATTTTGCCGGGCGGTATAATTCCTTCAATGCTCATACGCTTGTATTTATTTCAAATTTAACTCAATTATATTTAATCGAAATAAAATCCAAAAGAACCCCGCCTGATCAATTTTTCGGCTGTGCGCCAAATGGGTAGCCGCACCTGCAATCCACGGATCGCGGAAATATGAGCTTCCCGCTAAAAAGTTTGACCAGAAATTGCACCAGAAAGGGTTCTGATTTTATTGTAGCAAATTCGAAAATCAGATCAAAATTATTTTTCCAATTCTTCGCTGGAATAAACCGCTTCAAAATCCAATTTTTTGTATTCGAACAATTCATCCTGATCAAAAAATCTTTCAATTTCTTTTTGCGCGTTTTCCGCGGAATCAGAGGCGTGAACCAGATTATTTGATTGGCTCATGGAAAAATCTCCGCGAATCGTGCCGGCATCAGCCTCGCGTCCGAGAGTTGTTCCGGTAATAACACGAACAGTATTGATCGCTTCCAATCCTTCGAGCGCGATCGCAACGATCGGATAACTCTGAATGAAATTTTTCAAATCAGCAAAAAACGGTTTTTCCACATGATGAGAATAATGTTCTTTTACTTTGTCATCGCTCACATGAATCATTTTCATTCCAATGATTTTCAATCCCTTTCGTTCGAATCGTTCGATGATTTGCCCGATCAAATTTCGCTGCAATGCATCAGGCTTCAACAAAATTAATGTTCTTTCCATAAAAAAGTTGGCGATTTGCCGAATAATGGCGACGAAAACAAGTTTCGTAACACACTATCGGCAAACACGCGGATAAATATCTTCGCAGGCATTATATCAAAATATTACGGCTTATTTCAAGTCTGCAAAAATTGCCACGCTTCGATTAACTTCGACAGGCTCAGTCTGACAATTTTTGTAATCGTTTCGCTTAGTATTTCAAGAAACTTTCGATAAATTCAATGAAACCGACTATACCGTAAAAAAATGTCACCCTTCGACAGGTTCAGTCTGACAATTTTTGTTGTCGCTTCGTTCAGTGTTTTAAGAAACTTTCGATAAATTCAATGGAAAACTATGAGACGAAGAGATTTAGAGACTGAGAGATTGAGAGATTGAGTATCTCCTAAATCTCTAAATCTCTTTCCACCTAGTGAAAAACTTTTTCTCCATCGGAAAAAAGTTCGACCGTTCCTGACATATCAGTGCGCATCGTTTTTATTTGAAATCGCTCCAGCCGCTTCAATGTCTGCAGGCTGGGATGGCCGAACGAATTGTTTTCTCCGACTTGGATGACGGCGATTGAAGGATTGACAGCGGAAAGAAAATCTTCAGTGCTGGAACTGCTGCTGCCGTGATGAGCGATTTTCAAAACATCGGCACTGACATCAACTCCGCTTTGCAAAATTTCCTTCTCGGAAACAGCTTCAATATCGCCGGTAAACAAAAACTTTGTTTTTCCATAAATCAATCGCGTGACGATCGAAGTGTCATTCAAATTGCTGACTTTCTGATTGACCAAATTTTCCCGCGGATAAATGAATTCCAGTTCGCTGTCTTCGCCAAGCTTTACCTCGAATAAATCTTTTATAATAAACATGGGAATTTCCTGATTTTTTATTTCTTCCAGCCAAGCCAAATAATCCGGCGCAGTATGCAACGCGCCCGTATAATAAATTTGTTTCACTTTGTAGCGACGCAGGACTTCCACCAATCCGGTGACATGATCAGCGTGCGGATGCGTCAAAATCATCATGTCAATTTCATTGTCGCCAAAAGGCATTGCCCGGCCGAGTTCGCTCAGCACCTTGTTGTCAGGTCCGCCGTCAATCAGAATATCCTGCTCATCCGGAGTGCGAATGTAAATGGAATCGCCCTGTCCGACATCAAAAAAATAAACTTTGAACAAATTTTTTGTTTCATTGTTCTCGATTTGAATAATATTTTCCGGCAATTTATCCGCTCGGCTTGAATCAAAAAAATCGAAACGATCATTCGCAACAATTCCCAGCAAAGCAATGCAGAGAAAAAAAGCGAACGATCCGGCTTTGAGAAATTTATTTTTCATATGACATAATTATAACAGCAATCTGATTTTAAAAAAATTGCCCCGGCGAATAAGATCGCCGAGGATTATTTTTTTTCGCCGAGAGCGGCTACATCATCAAAGCGCCGTTTTCATCAGGCATTGAAACCTGCTCGCATTCTTGCTCCAGAATAATCAATTCCGCTTCTTCCGCCGGAACAGTTCTGTAGAACCATGAATTTTTTCCGCACGAGTCGCACACACCGCTCACGCACCGCTGGACGCGAGGCGTCACATTCGGCGGCGAGATATCTACCTCCGACCGAGACCAATCCACGCGGATCTTTCCTTTGCACTCGCCATAATTGCGCTTGCAGGAAAGATTTTCCACCGGAAACCGGAATACGTTCGAACTGCCACTTTCGCTGTCTGTGGACATTGCAGCTCCTTGCTCGGGTTTGGCTGAACCGGATCCAAAAAAAGAGAGTCCTCCTACAAAGACTCCCCTCCTCTAATTGAAATTTGTTCGACTGATTGCGCGATTATTTGTCTCGCTTTAACCGCAATCGCTTTGAAATTTTTCTGAATTTCGGTTGAGCTGAACATATCGCGAATTCATTATTATTCTCTTTTCCGAATGAATTATAGTACAAAAAAATAAATTTGGCAAATTTTTTTTGTGAATAATCAATTTTTCAATCTCTCGCGCCGCATAAACATGATAATTGCGAAATACAAAATCAACATCATTGCCGCGGAAATTTCAATATTAACCGAAGCAAACGGAAAAGCGGAAAAAATTTCCACCGCTTTTATCACATAACTCAGCAAAAGCCAGCTGAACCAGCCGATAATTTGTCCCAGCGGAATTGATATGAATCCCGCGATTATTTGAATAAATCCGAAAAACATGGAAAACGGAATCGCCGGCAAAATTAACAAGTTGACAATCGGAGCGACCAGAGACAAGCGTTTAAAAATAAATAAAATCAGCGGCAAAGTGAAAATAATCGCAGCCAGAGTTGTCGCCAGATTTTCTCGCAGACCGAATTTCTCCGGAACAAACCGCAGATATTTTTTCATTATCGGAGAGAAATAAACCAATCCGATTGTGGCGAGAAATGAAAGCTGAAATCCGCTGTCCCAAATCAAAATTTTTGGATTGATGAAAACCATTATTACGGCCGACAAAATCAAAATGTTGCGAATATTCCCCTTTCTTCCGATGTGCTTCGCCCAGACCGCGACAAATCCCATGACTCCCGCTCGCACGACCGACGCGCTTCCTCCGGTCAAAATAACGAAAAAAATCAATCCGATCAAAATAAACCAAATCGCTTTTTTTCGGCTGACATACATTTGTTTCAGCAAATTCATTATCACCATTACGATAATCGTAATGTTGAATCCGGAAATCGCGACAACATGAGTAATGCCGGTGATATTGAATTTTTCCTGCAGATCAGCCGGGATTCCGCCCCGCGTTCCGAGCAATATTCCGGAGAGAAAAGATGCTTGCGGTTCGGAAATCGTCGCGTTGATTTTTCTTTGCACGACTTTTTTCAATTTCAATATTTGATAAACGAAAAAATTTCCCTTTTCTTTTTCAAGCAATTTTATTTCCGGAGAATAACAAACGGAATAAATTCCGGAGCGCGCCAAATATTTGTCGTATTTGAAATTTTCAATTTGTTTCGGCTGATTCAAAAAACATTTCACTTCCAACAAATCCCCGTATTCGAATTCAGGATACAAACTTGTTTTGAGCAAAACTTTTCCATTGGAATCAATCGGTTTAACCGTTAATTTTTGATGATCGGTTCGAACATCCGGTTCAGCGGAAATAACAGCGGAAAAAACTTTTTCCTTGTCATTATAAAAAGAAATATGTCCGGAATCGATCAGAGGAGAGGAAAAACCGTTCCAAAAAATTCCGAAAACAAAAATCGCGCACCAAATAAAAATCAGGCTCGCGCTCTTTTTCCATACGGCTATCGGCAGAAAAGCAAAGAACAAGCCGAAAAAAACGATCAAATTTATTTTCAAAATTTCTCCGAGCGCGATTCCGAGCAGAAAGAATAGACAGCCGTAAAAAAATTTTTGCGATTTTTTGCAATTCATTTAATTTTCATCAACAGGCTCAATCTCGGTCAATTTGTCGCTGTAAATCGTTTCATCGCTTTTGTTCACCAGATTTTTTACGAGCGACAGCAAATTATTTTTTTCATTTTCCGTCATTTGTTTTTTCAAATATGTCGCTTGATATTGCTCGGTTTTCGCGTTTCCCTCAATCACAATGTCATTGTTCGTGAAATAAATATTACTCAGGCATTTGTTCAGCGCCTTCGAAGGAAAATCAGCGGAAAACAAACTCGTTCCGGCAAAATTCGGCTCAGGCTGATAACTTTCTTGTTCAATCAGATTTAAAATTGTCGGAGCAATGTCAATGTGCGACGCGATGGATTGAATTTTTCCTTTTTGTTTTTCAGGGAGAACGATGACAAACGGATTTTCATTGTAAAAATTAAAATTCTCCAAAGTTTTTTCTTTAAAATTGTAAAACCGATGATCATTGTAAATAACCGCGACCGTGTTTTTCCGCAAATCTTTTTCTTCCAGCTCTTCAAACAAACTTTTCAACGCATCATCCGCGGCCGAGAGAAAACCGAAATATTGCCGCATTTCCGTTTCATTCAATTCCGATGATTCGTATTCGGGATTGATCGCGCCGGAAAATAAATTTATTTGCAAATTATTTTTTTCTTTCTGATATTTTATCAATTCATCATTATGCGGAGAATGAGTTGTAAAAGCCGTAATGTAGCCGAAAAACGGATTTTCTTCCTCGCTTAAAATATCGATCGATTTGGAAAAAACATTGGCATCATCTTCTTTTTGGCGGAAAAAAGGCGTGAAATAGGTATTTTCAAATCCCCATTTCGGCATCAATATATCGCGGCTCCAGAATTCCGGCAGATTTGCGTGGAAAAAATAAGTGTTGTAGCTGAACTTTTCACTTAAAATTTCCGGCAGGCAGTAAAATTGTTTTTCCTGATGAGAATAGCTGACCGGCTCGAATGAGTCCGGCCAAAATCCGCAAAGAGAGGAAAATTCGGCATTGATCGTTTCACAGCCGTTGGAATGAAATTCATCGACTGAAATATTTTCATTGATCAAAGATTTTAGAAACGGCATTGGCGACGGATTGTTGTTTATCGCCCAAGATCCGACCGATTCCAATTGCACGACCAGAATATTGGGAAAAGAATCAAACTGCGGCAATGGCAACGGATTGCTTTTTTCAAAATTCATTTTTCCGTAAATCTTCTTTGTCTGTCCGACCAAGGTGATCGGCTCCGGCTCTTCTTCAATCAACTCTTCCGGATCTTCCGCCGCTTTCGCTTCATCGAGCGGCTGATTTTTCAAAAAACCGAGTTTATCGGCGAGAGAAGAATAGAAATGTCCCCAAATTCCAATATCGCTCAATTGGTTTTCCGCATTCCACCACGAAGCGCGCGGATTTTTGTACAAATACGAACACAGACCGAGAGAAATGATATTCACAATGACAAACACGATAATTATCGCGCTGACTTGTTTTTTCGACCGAGTGATCACTGATATCACATTTAAAATTCTTTCATTGAAAAAAATCTTTTCAATATCTCTTTCAGCCATTTTGTTGTAGTAAACAGAAGAAACTATAACGCAGGAAAGGAGAATAATCATTCCGATATAAAATTCAATCGGAATCAAATAATAAAAATCTTTCAGCATCGAAAGCAGGCTGAGATTTATTCCGGCTATTTGGCCGGCGCTGAAATCGAGGAAAACATTGAACACTTTGAAAAACGCGAAATTAACCAATGACCATAAATAAAAAACCGAGATTGAAACATAACAAAAAATCTGCCAAGCGCGGGAACGAAAAAAATTCACCAGGAGAAAATAACTGAATGTGCCGGTGAGTACGAAGAAAAAGTGAAGCCAAGAAAATCTCATTTCCAACAAGTAAAAATAAATAAAAAAATACGCGGCATTCAGAGCCGTGAGCGTGAACCAGAATAATATTGTTTCCAATAGTTTTTTATTTTTCCCCATTTGTTTTTGTATTCGAAAAAAAATTCTTTCCGCGCTTCCCTTTTATTTGCAGTTTGTTGAAAAATTCGCTCTTGCGGACGAGAAAATTGCTGGCCGTGCGATAGCGCGTCATTTTTTTGTTTGTTTTGCGCGAGTAATTTTTCATAAGAAAAATTCGTTGCCTGAATTTATGATAAATTTTTTTGCGATGTTTTACAAGTCTGCAAAAAATTAAAACTCCGAATCTCGGCGCGATATTCAGCGATTGGATATTTTTTTCAGCATTCGATAAATTCCGAGTTTCACCGGAGCATAAACTTTTTCAAATGAACCGACATATTCGGTGATTTCCGCGGCAGGAGAAAATCCCATTTTGAATTTCGTAAAGCCGAACCAATTTTCTTCATGGCCTTTCGCTTCTTTCGGCGCGGCTCCGCCGAAATCGTAAAAATAAATTCCCCGCTCTTTCGCGTCTTTCATCGCTTGCCATTGGAGAAGATGCGGAGCCATCAAACTGCGGAATTCATAATCGGTCGCGCCGAACAAATAAGTCGTAACATTGCCGAATTCAACCATAATATTGGCAGCGATAATCTTGCCTTCGAATTTCGCCAAATACAATTTCGCGAACGGATATTTCAACAGCTTTTCAAAATAATCTTGCTCGTAAAGAGTAATGTTTTTTCTGGATTCCGTTTTTTTTAAAAGTTCATGAAATTCTTTGAAGCGATTATTGTCAACCATTATTTCAACTCCTTTTTTTTGCGCGAGGCGAATGTTGTATCGCGTTTTCTGATGCATTTGGTTCAGCAATTCTTCTTCGCTTTTTCTAATATCCAGTATCAATGTGTGGCGCGGCTGGGCGTCGCGCGCTGATTTTACAAATCCGAAGCGATCGAAAATTTCCAGCCAGCGGACATTTCCGGTCAGCGGATCCAACTGAAAATACAAAGCGTTTTCTTCTCGCGCGACATTGTCAATATAATTCATTAATTTTGAAAATATTTTTTCTTTCAAATCATTATCAATCGAATCAGCGGAAACCGGACCGCGCGGCGCATATAAAAAAGGTTGTTTGAATTTCAAAAATCCTTTGTACAGAAAAATCACTGCCAGCCATTCATTATTTTCTTCGACGATCAGACGCCAGGCTTTTTCTCTTTGCGCGGAAATAAAATCCGTCCATTCCCAAGACTGGAACAATGAGCCGGTTTCATTTGTTAATACGAATCGGTTCCATTTTTCTTTTTCATTGATTTCGGCTGAACGAATATTCATACAAATTTTATTTTAATTTTTTTAATGCGTCCCGCACGATCAAGCGGACATCTTTTATTTGCGGATCGATTTCCTGCAAAACTTCCCGCACTTTTTCTCGAGAAAATCCCAGCGCGGTCAAGGCTTCCACCGCTTCCGAATCAGCGGACATTTCTTCTTTTGATTTTATTCCTCCCACGCCGACGATTCCCGCGACTTTGTTTTTCAATTCCAGAACAATTCTTTCCGCTGTTTTATTTCCAATGCCGGAAACTTTTTTCAGCATTGAAGAATCATTATTTATAATCGCGGACTTGATATCATTCACTCCGGCGAGCGCGAAAACGCCGAGCGCGGTTTTCGGACCGATGCCGGAAACGGAAATCAATAATTCAAACAGCGACAATTCATTGTAATCGGAAAAACCGAAAAGTTGCAGAGAGTCTTCCCGCACATGCTGATACAGAAAAAGTTCCGTTTCATTTCCGCTTTGCGCTGACTGAGAAATATTGGAAGCAACGAAAATTTTGTAGCCCAGACCTTGATTTTCGATAATAAGAAAATGCTCGGTTTTTAAAATTATTTTGCCTTTTATGTATGAAAGCATAGAAGTTATTAACTGAAAAATACTAAATTCTAAATCCGAAATCTTAAATCGCCGCTGGGAGCGGGATCCCGCACGCTGCGGTGGTAAATTCGTAACCATTCGTAATATTCGTCCCGCTGCGAGCGGAACCCCGCACGCTGCGGTGGTAAATTCGTAACCATTCGTAACCCCCCTCAAAACCATTTTACAACAAAATCAAGGGAAACTCAATTTTTCCGCTAATTTTATTAACAGAAAATACAGGATATTTTTACCTAATTTTAGTTAAAAAAAAGTCAGTTTCAAGAGCCTTTCAAATGCCTTGACAATTACTCTAATTTAAGCTATAATCATCAGTCAATAGAACTTTGAAAACAAGGAGAACGGCGATGAGCAAGGAGAACAAACTTACGCGGGTTCTGCTCGTGACCCACCAAGATCCCGACTGGGACGCGATTGTGTCCGCATTTTTCTGGTTGCTGGGAAATCTTCTCTGGTTCGCGAATGCAACGATTCGATTTGCATTCGTTCCGCCCGGAAAAAGATATGTCGGATTGGTTGAGGGTGGATGGATTATTGTTCACCTCGACACCGGATTGATTTTTTGCGTAAAATCGAATGATTACGATCATCATCAGTTTCGGACAGTAGAAGAAATCAAACGAAATCCGTCCGGCGCACAGCCGGTTTACGAAACATTCGAAAAAGAACTTTCTAAGTTTCCTTGGCTGGACGCGCTCCGCCGGGAAACGAATGAGAAAGATAGCGGACACTCGGTTACGGATGAAGATCCGTGGCTCGAGTCTGTCCGCAGGCAAGCGATTGATGCGGTCATGCCGATCAATCAAGCGAACGGCACGAACTTCAGGGTTGAGGACGATCGCACAGACATCTGCAAGATGATCTGTTCGTTTTCAAAAATCTCAACCAATCCGAATCTTCCTTTTTCTGTCACGGACGAAGAGAAGATGCGGGTCGGACTTCAGTTGCTCGCCGGCTGGCACCAGAAGCATCTGGTAAATCCGGAAATTCTGAAGCTCTTTGAAGATAGTGCTAAACTGAAAAAAAACGGACTTCGCTTTGCCATATTCCCAGATCAGATGACAGTGGACAGTTCTGATCTGCGGAACACGATGCGAAGCAATTTCTATCGCGATGTCGATATTTATGTCACAGAATTTTCCTACCGTGAAAAAGTGACGCTGGCCGTCACCTGCATCGATGCCGATCGGGTGGCGGGAATGAATCGACTGAAGAAAGAAATTGAAAGCCTCACCTACTTTGACGCGGTGAGGCCGGAAATATTCCTTCATTCGAGCAACTTTGTTCTCTATGTCACCTACGATGCTGACGAAAGGGAACAGGGCTTGCCGTATGATAGGTTCAAGCAGGCGGTCCTCGACTGTCTGCATGCTTAGAAAAAAAACAGGACGCGTCTTCCACGGAAGATGCGTCCTTTTCATTTTAAACGGAATTCATTTCACTTTGTTTTGTTTTCAATTTCCGGACAAAAATCAATGCCAGAAAAAAGAAGCCCGAGCTGATAATCCAGCACATTTGAATTGGCAAGAAGTCTGCCAGAATGCCGGCTCCCATCCAGCCGACAGCCGCGCCGAGTTTTCCCACCATGGAATTGAACGAGCCGATGGTCGCGCGCATGGAGCTCGGAATGTTTTCCTGAATCAGCGCCGTCTGCACCGGAGACATGGCTCCGCGGCCGATCTCGTGAAACAAGAAAAACGAAAGAATAACATAGCCATTTTCGAAAAATGATGCGCCGAGCGCCGCGACTCCGCTCAGGCATATCGAGATGTAAAGCATTTTCTTTTCCGCGCAACCTTTTCGCAAATCACGGCTCGCCGCGATTATTCCTAAAATGCTGAACAAAGAAAACAGCATGTAAATCCAGCTTATACTCCACATTCCGATTTTTTCTGCGAACAGCGGAGACCACTGCATGTTGAAAGCTTGAGTTCCGAGAATGAAAATCGTGTTCAAGAGAATCAAATTCCAAACGGTTTTGTTCGAGTAGCCGTATTTCACGCTGTCCACGCAAATCTCTTTCATTTTTCGAAGCGCCGCTCTTGCGCCGATTGCTTCACTCTTTTTAAAATATTCTTCTTTGATAATTCTTCCCAGAAAAATCGTGGCGAGAAACAATCCTCCGGCAGTGATAATCCAGGGAAGGCGCAAACTGTACATACCGATCAATCCGCCGACAAGACCGCCGACCAATGCGCCTCCGCGAGACGCGATTGATCCTTTGGAAAAAACATGCGCCATTTTTTCATTGCAGCCATTGAAATCAAGAGTGTCCTTCACCCAGGCGTCGAGCGCTCCGGAAATGAAGCAATAGCCAAACGCGAACATGATTTCCGCGGCAATGAATCCCCAGAGCTTCACGCTGAAAAAATAAATCAACGCGCCGAGTCCGGTGGAAAAAATCCCGAGCAAAACGGAAAATTTTCTGCCGAAATAATCAGCCACAATTCCGGTCGGAATTTCCAGCAAAAACGCGGCCGCCATAAAAGCCATGTTCACAATTCCGATTTGAGTAAAGGTCAATCCGTTTTCCTTCAAAAAAAGGACATAGATTGAAAATTCCAATGAAAAGAAAAAATAGTAAACCCAGTTGAAAATCAAATACGCTCTGATGATTTTCCCTGACATGCGCGCCTCCTTTTGTGAATCCCGTTGTCAATGAACCCTTGATCGCGGCGCACAAAAAATGCGCCCGGCCGATCCGGCCGGACGCATTGGAAGTATTAATTTATCATTTTAACACAATCCGTCCGGACAGATCGGCGCGATCCGATTTTCGATAGCAACCAAAGACAATGGCAGAAAGAACTGCCATTTTTGTTTCCGGATAATTGTGTTGAACGTGTTTCATATTATTATAATCTTACTTACAACTTAACCTGAATCTGATCGGATGTCAAATATAATTCGTTTTGATTACGAAAATATGCAATTTTGCAATAAAAAAGAACCTCAACCGGATTTTTCCGCGAGGCTTTTTTTTCATTAAAATTCTAATTATTCAAAATCCCATGAGCGCAGATCAGTCCGGTCACAGCCGCGCCCGTGATATTGCCGGAAACGCCGGCTCCGTCGCCAGCCACATATAATCCTTGAATTTCGGTTTGCAAATATTTGTCGGTTGTAATTTTCGATGAACGCAATTTTATTTCCGGCGCGTACAGCAATGTGTGGCCGGAAGCAAGTCCCGGCAAAATACTGTCCAGCATATCCAATCCTTCGATCACATTGCTCACAACTCGATATGGCAGAGCCATGGCAATGTCGCCGGGCGTGGCTTCCAGCAATGTCGGCCGGACAAAACTTTTTTTAATTCGGTCCCAAGTGCTTCGCCGTCCTTTTCTCAAATCAGCCAATCTCTGAATAATCGGTTTGCCGCCGCCCAGAGTTGTCGCCAGCTTGGCGATTGATTTTCCGTAAGCGATCGTGTTTTCGATCGGCTCGGTCAGAATAACTTCGGAAACAAAAGCGAAATTTGAATTTTCCGAATTATGTTCCGAGGTGGAATGTCCGTTCACGCAAATGAAATCTTCATATTGTTCGGAAGCGACCATGCCGCGCGGACACGGACAAAATGTGCGAACAGCGTCGTCAAAAGTCGGAGTCTGCATCATGAAAACCGTTTCATACATCAGATCAGCGTGCTTTTTCAGAACAGCTTCGGAAAATTCAACGCGAACGCCGATCTCAACTTTTTCATAGGAAAAATTCAATTTGAATCTTTCCGCCAATTTCTGCAGCCAGCGCGCATTGATTCTCCCCGGAGCCATGATGACATAACGCGCGAAAATTTCCGTTCCGCCAACGGTTCTTACTCCTTTGATTTTTCTGTCTTCCACAATAACATCCACGACTTCCAAATTCGGTTTTATTTCCACTCCGTGCGACACGATAAAATCTTCGAAGTTTTCAATTATTTTCGGCAATTTGTCAGAGCCGACATGGCGCGCTTTTCTCACAAACAATTTGATCGCCTTTTTTTTCGCTTCATCGACCAATTCCTGAACCGCTTCCATGTCAGTCGGATAATATTTCGCGTCAACTCCGAAATCAGTCAATATTTTGTCAGTGTAATCCAGATATTTCTGATATTCATCGGCAGAATAAAGATGCAGCATTTTTTCGTGGCTGAGAACCGGAGTGAAATGCAACTTCCCGTCGGAAAACGCGCCCGCTCCGCCAACGCCGCACATTATTTCAGAACTCTTGCGCTCGCGAATCAGATTTCCTTTTTCTATCATGCAAATGTTCAATGTCGGATTTTGCTTTGTCAATTCGTATGCCGCAAACAATCCGGCCGGTCCGGCGCCAACGATGATGACGTCGTAGATGTAGTCCATAGTTTTTAGGTGCGCAATTTATTAAACTATAAAATTCGAAACAACAAACAGATTACAAATTCGAAATCCCAAATCCCAAACAAATTTTAAATCCGAAATACTAAATCCGATAACCGCTGTGAGCGGGATCCCGCACGCTGAGGTGGTAGCATCCGTAAATTCGTGATAATTCGCGAATTCGCAGCAACCAAATTATGATTCATTAATTCGTAGCAATGTCATCGCGATTTCTTCTCCATTCACTTTCATAACATTCTCCCCTTCTCCGGAAATAATTTCATCGGCCAAGACGGATTGTTTTAATTTTTCCGTCAATTTTTCATTGGCGAATAATTTTGTCAGCGATTCTCCCGAAGTATTATAAACCAATTTAACGCGATCGTGAATTGTCAGTCCTTGATTTTTTCTTTGGTTATTAATCTGGCGGACGAGTTCGCGCAAAGCTCCTTCCACTTTTAATTCTTCATCAATTTCCGTATTCAATGCGACGGTAATATTATTTCCGGTTCTGTGGAGCCATCCGTCGGGCCAGCCTTCATCGCTCAAGAGATTTTTTTCCAGAATAACTTCTTTCACATTCAATTCCTCGGCAATCATTATTTCCAATGCTCTCGGCAATTCAACGCCGTTGTATTCGAGCACCCACAGCGGCTGGCGGACTTTTATTCCCGCTTCATCGCGCAAGGCCAGACCCATTTCCACTATTTGGCGCGCTGATTCCATTTGTTGCAATAATTCCACATCGATCAAATCGGATTCAACATCAGGCCACAATTCCAGATGAACCGAAGATTTTTTTCCGAGCGACATCCAGATATGTTCCGACAAATACGGCAAGAACGGCGCCATGACCAATGATAATTTTTCCAAAACGGTTTGCAGAGTTTGCAAAGCTTCATTTTTATCATCAGCGTTTTCACTCTTGAAACGATCGCGGCTCCTTCGAATATACCAAGTTGACAATTCATTGACAAAATCGCCGATCGGCTTGGCCGCTTTTGACAAATCATAGGATTCCATCTGCGCTGTCACTTCGTTTACGAGCAAATTCAATTTCGAGAGAATCCATTGATCCAAAATATTTTTCGACTGAACGCGCTCTCTTTCAATATCTGCGCCAACGGCAAACAATTCATAAAAAGAAAGAACATTCAACAAAATCAAAACAACTTTTTTGTACACTTCATCAACGCCTTTTTCCGAAAAACACAAATCTTCAGCTTTCATTACCGGAGACAAAGTCAGATAATAACGCAATGCGTCAGCGCCGTATTTGTTGATGACTTCCATCGGATCTGCATAATTTTGCAGACGCTTTGACATTTTCTTTCCGTCTTCCGCCAGAACAATTCCGTTGACAATCACATTTTTGAATGCGTTTTTTTCGAAAAGCGAAGTGCTCAAAACATGCAAAACATAAAACCAAGCGCGAGTCTGATCCACTCCCTCGGCAATGAATTCAGCCGGAAAATTTTTCTCGAATTTTTCTTTGTTTTCAAAGGGATAATGCATTTGTCCGTACGGCATTGATCCGCTCTCGAACCAGCAATCCAAAACTTCCGGAATGCGGCGATAAACTTTTCCGTCTTTTTGAATTTCAATTTTGTCCACGAATTGCTTGTGCAAATCATTGACTGTCGCTCCGGACAATTCTTCCAATTCTTTTTTACTGCCGATACAAATAACATCGCCTTCTTCCGATTTCCAGATCGGCATGGGATTGCCCCAATATCGCGAACGGGAAATCGCCCAATCTTTCGCGCCTTCCAGCCATTTTCCGAAACGACCCTCTTTCAAATGGCCCGGAACCCAATGAATATTTTTCGCTTCTTTCAGCAAATCATCTTTTATTGAAGCGACGCGCACAAACCAAGATGAAGTCGCGTAATTCAACAATGGCGAATCACAGCGCCAGCAATGCGGATAACTGTGTTCGTATTTTTCTTTTGAGAATAATAATCCTTTTTCAGCGAGCGCTTTCAAAACATTGACATCGGTTCTCGTCGGATCATCCTTTGGTTTCACTTCCTCGCCCGCCCACGGAGTCACTTCTTTTGTAAATCGTCCGCTCGGATCAACATGTTGAATGAAAGACAAATTTTTTTCAATTCCCAAATTCATATCATCCTCGCCGAACGCGGGAGCGAGATGAACCACGCCCGTGCCGTCACCGGTGGAAACAAAATCAGCTGTGACAACTTTGTAAAGATTTTCTTTGTTTTTCAAATCAGCGTCAACAAAAAAATCAAACAGCGGTTTGTAGAACTTGTTTTCCAATTTTTTGCCCTGAAATTCATCTGCAATTTCATAATCTTTTCCTTGCAAAACTTTTTCCATCAATTCTTTCGCCAAAATATAAAATTCATTTTCAACTTTTACTTTCACATATTCAATATTTTCTCCGACGGCGAGCGCGACATTTCCCGGCAAAGTCCATGGAGTGGTAGTCCACGCGAGAATGAATGTTCCCGGTTCATCGGAAAGTTCGAATTTCACTGTGACGGAAATATCTTTTACATCTTTGTATCCCTGAGATATTTCAATGTTGCTGAGCGTCGTCTCGCAACGCGGACAAATGTGCATGCTCTTGTAGCCTTCGTAAATCAAATCTTTTTCAAACAGACTTTTGAAAACCCACCAGACGGATTCCATGAATTCCGGATCCATTGTTTTGTAATCATTTTCCATGTCAACCCAACGGCCGAAACGTTGAATAAATTTTTTCCATTCATCAGCGTAAAGCAAAACATTTGAACAACAAGCTTCATTAAATTTGTCCACCCCGAGTTTTTCAATGTCTTTTCTGCCATTTAAATTCAATTTTTTTTCAACGATATTTTCAATCGGCAAACCGTGGCAATCCCAGCCCCATCGGCGTTCGACCCTTTTGCCGCGCATTGTCCAAAAACGAGGCACAATATCTTTCATCGTGCTCGCGACAATGTGTCCGTAGTGCGGCAAACCCGTAGCAAACGGCGGACCGTCATAAAAAACATAGGAGTCTGACGCATTTCTTTGTTCAACCGATTTTTCAAATGTCTTGTCCTCCTGCCAAAACTTCATTATTTCTTCTTCGATTTGGGGGAATGTTTTTTTCATATTTTTCAGGGGATCCGGGAACCAGGAGACCCGGGAACCAGGGGATCCGGGGACCAGGAGATCCGGGAACCGGGTAGCCGGGTAGCCGGGTAGCCGGGTAGCCGGATAGCCGGATAGCCGGATAGCCGGGTAGCCGGATAGCCGGATAGCCGGATAGCCGGATAGCCGGGTAGCCGGGAACCAACTCTTTGGAAAACTAATTATTGATTATTTTATTTTTCGTATAGCGTATCAATCCACTGATAATTTGCCGAACTTCTTTTGATAAATAAACCAGCTGCTCCACCTTTTCTAAGGTCAGATATCCCAGATCTCTCGCTAAAAAAAGAAAACTTTGGGTTTCCGCCAATGAGGCGCGCGAAATATAATAAAACTTAATTTTATCCTTATAATGATATCTCTCGTATCCCTCCGCAATATTTGCCGTAATGGAAATTACTGCTCTCCTAATTTGACTTGTTAATCCGAATTTTTCAGCATCAGGAAAAACTGCAGTACACTTGTAAATATCCAATACAAACGAATGCGCTCTCTGCCAAGCATCCAGGCTATAAAAATTCCTATCAGCCTCTCTCATATTTGATTTGCATATAAATTTAAATGAATTCCGTCATTCCTTCTCTCTGAGTAGCTGAATTTCCTAGTTCCCGGGCATCCGGATAGCCTGGTTCCCGGATATCCGAATAAAAAAAGCTCCAAAATGCCAAGAGTCCTCGCGGACGGTACCATCTTGAGCTTCACTTGATTCCGAGTTTCACGCACTCGCGACGGCCGGGTCTAATTGTTTTCATTATTTAGCTTCTTCCCGCCGCGGGCGGGATAAATAGCTGATTAGCTATTTGGGAAATTGCTTCGGCGATGATACATGCTACATGCAAAGTGCTCCTTGCCAAGTGATCCCTGTTCCCTGCTCCTTGAAAACGTTCTTCCGGCAGCTCCTCTGTTGATCGCAGAGTTTTTTCTCTCAACTTTTTGTAAAATTGAAAGATTTCGCTGTTATTTTGTCGTCTATAATAATAGCAAATTACTTTTTTTTCGTCAATTTGAAAAAATTGACAACTGCAATTCTCCTTGCTATTCTATTACTGCTATTATTCAATAATAGCATCGCAATTAAAATCCGCGGAAATGACAAAGGGCTTGCCCGGAAGTCATGCCGCGCATGCACTTCCGGGCCCGTAGCTCAGCTGGCTAGAGCGCCTCGTTTGCACCGAGGAGGTCACAGGTTCGACTCCTGCCGGGTCCACCATTCTTCGCGCAGCGAAGAATGCCCTTAGCAGCCTTGGCGAAGAAGGGCTGAAGTTTTTCAATGTATAGTTATTCTAAAACGGCTGCGCTACGAATGGCAAGCCATCAAATTCATACTTTAATAAAAATGTTTCGCAAGGCGAAGAATGCCGAAGTATTTGAAACAGAACACAACGAAAGTTGTTGTTTTTTGTTTAAATGATTTTTTTTTGCATCAACATTATTTTCGCAGAAACAATAACCGATATGACTATATTCGATTCAATACTTTATTTTTTATTCAGAGCAAAAACTTTCTGTGCTATGAACAAAAACCAATCACAAATTTTTTTAAAGAATAAGATAACAATATTTTTGATTGCAACAAAAAAATATTTGTAAATGCAACTGCAATTTTTTTGAAAACTTATCCCCAGTTTTTTTTAAAATTCATTGTTGACATGGAAAAAAAGATTTATAATATAAATGGAATTAAATTTTTATATAAATAAAAATTTAAATTAATTATTAAGGAGGCGAAAAAAAATATGCCAGTAAGAAAAACAAAAAAGAAAGCAGCTCCAAAGAGAAAAGCTGTGAAGAAGGCGGCTCCGAAAAAGAAAGCAGCGCCAAAAAAGAAAGCGGCTCCAAAGAAAGTTGCAAAGAAGGTCGCAAAAAAGAAAGCAGCTCCAAAACGAAAAGTTGCCAAAAAGAAACCGGCAAAAAGAAAAGCTGCAAAAAAGAGATAGCCCAAAAAAAAAATTCGTCCTGAAGAACAGGGCGAATTTTTATTGCGGAAGAAATCGATTCAACTTTATTAAAAAAGATTTTTTTGTTGCGGAGTTATTTTCTTCAGTTCATCTTCGGAAAAAATTTTAACTATGCCGTATTCCCCGTCGTATCCGGGCAGAGCAACGACTTTTCCCTCTCTCATGCGCATGATCGCCTCGGCAATCAATTCATTGGAAATATTTTTTATTTGTTCGCGCGTCAAGTCAATCAGTATTTCAAATTCATTCGCCCGCTCTAACATTTTCTCGTAAATCAAATTTACTTTTTTACCGTTTTTCCCGTTTTGCAGGCATTCGGCGATTATTTCCTGCAGAGGAACCAAACTTTTGTACGGAATTTCATTTTCAGGAACAAATCCCAATTCCCTATCAGCCAATTCAATGACGCGATGATCAACGCCGAGAACCAATTGTTTGTTGCACACCGGACAAATGTTTTTGTACTTTGAGACACTTTCTTCCGGAGAACAAACGAATTTGCAATTCTTGTGTCCGTCAAAATGATATTTTCCTTCTTGCGGAAAAAATTCTATTGTATATAAAAATTTTTCACGGTCTTTATTTTTCAAAGTTTGATAAAGTTCTTCGTAAGTGAAATTTTCAAATTCAAAAACATTGGCTTCGCGTCCGATATTAGCCGGACTGTGCGCGTCGGAATTGGAAATCAAAGTGATATTATCCAACGCTGACAAGCGCCAGTTCATCGCCGGATCGGATGAAAGTCCGGTTTCCAGCGCGAAAATTTTTGGCGTCAATTCTTCAAAACATTCTTCCAGCGAATCATAACCGGACTTGGAACCGAAAACGGAAAACCACGGCGTCCAAGCGTGCGCCGGAATCACCATTGATTTTTCATTGGCGTCAAAACAAATCTGCGCCAGCCGTTTCGCGGACAAACCGATGATCGGCCGGCCGTCTGATTTCAAATTGCAACCGCAAGCATTCAAATCCGCGCAAATTTTGTCCGCGGTTTCAAAATCCGGAATCAAAATCAAAAGATGCACGCGCCGCGTTTTGTCATTGTGTTTATAAATGCAAGAAATTTCGCCGGACAAAACAAATCGCACTTCCCTTTTTCTCAATCTCTCAATCTCTGAATCTCTCAATCTCTCGCTCTCTCGCAAACACAAAAACCCCGAACCATCTTCAGCTAAATGCTTTTTCAACTCCGCCAAATATTGCGGATGCGTAAAATCTCCGGTCGCAATCAAATCAATTCCCTTTTTCCGCGCCCACAATTCCAAAACCGCCGGCTCCATTTGCTTGGAAGTCGCGCGGGAATATTTCGAATGGATATGGAGGTCGGCGATTATTTTCATAATCAACGGTTAAAATCAGCAATAATCAGTTTGACAGCCGATTCAAAATACTCTTTGATCTTTTTTTCCGATATATTTCCGGAAACGAAATTGATACTGTCACGCTCTTCTTTTCTAATATCATCAAGATAAACCAGTTGCCCCAAAAACAATTTAGGACTGAATAATTCGCCGTATACTTTGTTTCCATTATCAATTATGGATTGCAGATCAGCCAGCTTATTTTGCATTATGAAATACAAGTCGACATAATCGCGCCAACTGCCGCGCCGATTGAGAGCGTAAGCCTTGGCAGTGGCGATGTTCAACACATTCAATAACGGCAAACTGATTTTCGTTTCAATCGTTTTACCATGGAAAACAAATGGATAGTACAAAAAAGTGATTTTGACCTGTTCTTTAGTCAAAAAAGTGAATTCGTCTTCACTGTTTACCAAAACCTGGCTGATTGCAAAATCTTTTCGACAATTATTGATCAAACTGTCTGTAAGTTTCTTGTTACAAAAAACATCAAAATCATAGGAAATTCGATGGCCTATTTGCAACGCCAATGCCGTGCCGCCCGCCAAATATCCGTATCTTTTGTATCTTTGCAATCGCTTGAAAACTGCGAGACGATTCTCATCCAGAATATTCAAATGCAATTCAATAGATTTTTTTAACATATTTTTTGGAATTTATCTTTTTTATACCGAACATTATTTTCAGCAACGCCAAAACGCGCGGATCGTATATCCCCTTTTTGCCGCTTAAAAAAACTTTTTTTACCTCTGACTTGGAATAAAGTTTTAATAAACGCCGGATATCACCGAGCGAACCGTAGGCTAAAGTCTGGTGGATGATAAGCTCACTGTTCCGTTTTTTATCCAACTTTCGCGGTTCCGTAAACCAAAATAATTTTGATAGCCCTTTTAGCATAAAGACTTATTGTTATGTCTCATTTTCACTACTCAATTGTATCATTTTGAGACGAAAAATCAATTTTTCCTCGCCCAGATTTCAAGCATAGCCGGCTCCATTTGTTTGGAAGTCGCGCGGGAATATTTCGAATGGATATGGAGGTCGGCGATTATTTTCATAATTGCGTAGTTTGTAGCTGATTAACTTGTAGGAATGTTTAAATGGCTGTTTGTTATATTTCAAGTCGCAGAACGAGACGAACGCCAAGAAACGGACCACGCTCAACGGCATTAACACTGTCAAAATCGAGTTTATGCTGAACTGAATGCCAACGGCCACACGGAACCAAGCCGCCGGGAACATTTAAAGATACGAACCGCGTATACGCCTTATAGTCAAAGTCCATCGGTCTGACTTGCGACAATTCCGTTCTACCCGCTTCACTTCTATTGATGATCATCTTCGAACGAATCGTCTGTGCGGCCGCGTATTCGTATAAATTTATCGCATATATTTTTCTTTCCGCGGATCGATTTTCATTTATCGCCGCAATCTCAGCTCTCTGCGCCCCCATCGTTTTTCCTCGCAATTCGGATTTTTGCGTCGGCTTCATGAGCAGGATATACGGCCCATCGGGAATACCCGACACCAGTAGCGCATCGCGCTGTGCGATCAACTGCTTCAAATGCGACCAGCTCAAATTCGATTCATTGGCCAAAGTTTCAACGCCATCTTCATTTTTAAATTTCGGCCGAAGCATTTTTATCTGTTCAATAGTTGTCTCGAGTTGCACTCGCTTGCCCGGCATGATGATCGGGATCGCTCCTTCCGCTATTTCAGATTCAATAATTCGTTTCTTTTCCGCTGACAAATTGCGCAATTTATTTTCCCGCCCCGCAAGATTTCGCGCCCATGATTCTATTTCGCAATCCTGATAAACCGCCATATCTTCATGACATTTTTCAACTAAATTCCAAACCGCGTCTTTTCGTTCCGGCGCTACAACTCCGCCGTCAACAAACGCTTCTCTAAACGGATTTTTCGCGTTTCTCACAAAAATCGTTTCCGGCGGCAGATTTTCCGGATTTATCGGTTCGCTTGCAGGAACTGCCGCGTGATATCTTCCATTCTCATCAAAATCATGTCTGATTGATTCCGGCAAGTCATCTGAAGTATAACAAATCGCGCCTTCAAGTTTCGCATTTGTCAAATTCGCCTCGTCCACTGTAGCTTCAGTCAAATTAGCGCCTCTCAAGTCAGCTCCTCTCAAATCAGCTTTGAATAAATCCGCACCAAACAAATTCGCTCCAAACAAATTCGCTCCGTGCAAATCCGCGTCTCTTAAATCCGCGCGACTAACCCTTGCCCGGCAAAGATTCGCGCCGGCCAATTGATTCACATTTATTAATCCTTCTCTGATTTTTCGCGCCAAAATATCGACTCGATATCTGCCACGGCCATCCAATCCGGCCTGCTTCCATGCGGGCATTACCGTGCGTTCTCTTTCGATTCGTTCGCGTTCGGCTTGCGCTGCACGTTCTTGCTCCACTCTGCGTTCCGCAGCCAATCGTCCAGCTTCGGCTTGCCGTTCCTCTTCCAATCTTTCCGCCTCTTGCCGTTCTGATTCCAATCTTTCCACTTCTTGCAGTTCGCGTTCTTCCCTTTCAAACGCTTCTTGTTCAAGTCGTTCTTGTTCAGCTCGCTCGCGGCTTAATTGTTCGGCCTCTTTTACAATCTCCGGCGCGCGCTCCGCCGCTTTTTTCTGACGCGACAAAAATCTGAGTTTCTTTTCCATTAATTCCTTATTTCCGCCGGCAAGCGCCATGAACAATTGCCATTCTTTGTTCATTTTCTTTTTATTGGCGGCAGAACTTTCTGCCAGATATCTTTTCACATCTTCCAAAAAATCCAAAGCTGATTCGCGAACAGCGAGTAATTCCTTGGTGATTTTTCGTTCACCGCCGGTTTTCGGTTCCGCTTCTTCCGGTTCGGTCATGGAAATCATTGCTTGTTTTCTTACAAGCTCATAAATTTCCCAAGCGCGATTGGTTTTTTCCAACAATTCGGCAAGATACGCCAATTGTGAAATATCCGCATCTTCCATCAATGCATCGATTTTTTTGATATCTTCCGCATTGAAAAATTTATTCAATCCGCCAATATGGTATGAAATTTCGTTTCGCAAAGATTGAATTTGTTTTGCGCTTGTTTCGACTTCCGGCAAATCCGGATGATCAATGTGATTTGTCATATTTGTTTTATTATTTACGGATATACGGATTTGGCCGATGAATTATGTAACTTTGTTTGTTGGATAATTTTGGAGACGCAAGATTTTGCGTCTCTACCACCGCCCGCAGGCGGAATATTCATTTGCGTTCATTACAATTTTCGCAACAAATCGCAATTTGTTTGTTTATCATTTCCGTCGTCATCATTTCCGTCGTCCATATACAATTTCATCGTTCTTAGGCTGGGGCAGGTCATGCCCTGCCCCTACATTTACATTTTATTTCAACGTTATTTCAACATTATTTCAACATTCCCGTTATAATCCGATTCAATTTTTCCACATCATGACGCGCCAATTCTCCTTCGGTAATTATATCATCTGCGATGATTTTTCTTAAATTATCATTTTCAATATCAATTTTCACTAACTTGGCGTTTTCCACTTCGTATTTTTCCAAAATCAATTTCTCCGGCCGTTTATTATTGGCGAGAACAATGTCAACTCGCCGGCCTAAATATTTTTCCAGCTGTTCAACAAAATCTCTAGCCGTGAAATTATTTGTCTCCGCGTGCTTGGTCATTATATTCAAAATGTAAACTATGACCGCATTTGTATTCTGAAATGCGTCTGAAACACCGGGAACGAGGAAATTCGGGGTGATACTGGTGAAAAGGTCACCTGGACTCACAAAAATAAAATCCGCTGTCTCAATCGCATTTTTCGCGTCAGGATTGATTTCCATTTTTCCGGAATGCGGAACCAAAAATGTTTTTTTTATTTTTCCCGAACTTCTGCGCAAATCAATTTCCGATTCGCTGTAAATCACTTCGC
>JAHIRY010000031.1 GCA_018818405.1 Patescibacteria group bacterium
AATTGCGCAATTATAATTCGCCTGCCCCGCACGCTGCGGTGGTAAATTCGTAACATTCGTAAATTCGTAACATTCCTAACCTATGAAACTAATCGCCGGCCTCGGCAATCCGGGAAAAAAATATTTGAATACAAGGCACAACATCGGATTTGCTTTGCTTGATTTTATTTATAATGAATGGCTGAAGAATGAAGGTTTTTCCGAATGGACGGAAAACAAAAAATTCCACGCGGAAATTTCCGAAGGAAGAATCGGTTCCGAAAAAATAATTCTCGCAAAGCCGACAACATTCATGAACAATTCCGGATCTTGCATCTCCGCCATCGCAACTTTTCATAAAATCAAACCGCAAGATATTATCATCATTCATGATGAACTTGATCTGCCTCTCGGAAAATACAAAATCCAATCCGATCGTTCCAGCGCCGGACATCGCGGAGTGACTTCCATTATTCAAATGCTCGGCTCGCAAAACTTTCTTCGCGTTCGCGCGGGCATTGCAAAGGAAGACAAATCAAAGCAAGGCGCAACGGAAAAATTTGTGTTGAACAAATTCAACCTGTTCGAAAAACTAAAATTAAAATCAATCAAAGAAAAAATATTGGATGAATTAAAAAACATCATCGCAAAATAATTTCAAAAGAATAAAAAAAATCATCCGCAAATGCTGATGATTTTTTTTATATTTATACGGAACAAAAATCTTTGTTCCCCCATTTTATTGCGTCGATATTTCCATTATTATTCCAGAGCGGGGAACAAAGATTTTTGTTCCCTGCGTTTCGTTTCGTCAACATTTCATCAATCTTTTTCCACCACCTTCACCAAAACCGCCGTATTGGTCGCGTCTTTCGGCGCTGCAATTATTCTATAACTGTCAATGGTGATCGTCGCTGTTCCGATACTTCCTTCCGGACCGAATTCGGTCTGCGCCAGCGGCTGGCTCTGCAGATCAAAACAGAAGAACGGATTGTCAAAATTCCAAATCTGAGGCATCAATTTCAGCGAAACGCTGTCAAGAGTGAAACAAACTTTTTCAACGAGCAACGGATCTTGAGCTGCAAAATATTCATACTGTCCGCTCACCGTCACCTGCCCTTGAAATTGCACCGCGCCCTCGCCGTTTTCATCAAAATACGATTCCGTCACCAGCATTCCGTTTATTTTTTCTCCGACTTTGAGATCATCGGGATTCAAATATCCGTTCAAAGTAATCAATGCGCTGACATCTTTTTGAATTCCGCTTTGCGTTGCTTCAACTCCGCTGAGCCGCTCGCTCAAATTTTTCAAATCAGCGGTCATTGTAGACATTCCCCTGCTTACATTTCCCAATGGTTCGATCAGACTGCTGCTCAGATAATCATAAAGTTTCAAAGCGCCGTACAATGAAGCGGCAAACGCGATAATTATCAAAACAATAATGCCGAATATTTTTCCCGCGCCGGATGATCTTTTCACCGGCCGGCGAATCATTTTTTTCTCATCAACTTCCCCGTCTTCAATATCTTCGTCTTCGGTTTCATCAACTTCTTCTTCATCAACATCTTCATCTTCGGTTTCATCAACTTCCTCATCATCAACATCTTCGTCTTCGGTCTCATCAACCTCTTCTTCATCAACATCTTCATCCTCCATTTCATCAACTTCCTCATCTTCCAGTTCTTCTTCCTCTTCATAAGTTTCTTCCGGCGGTTTCACTCTTTTCTTTGGTTTCTTCACTGTTTTTCTGACAGGCTTTTTCATGACTTTCACTTCTTCTTCCTCTTCTTCCGGCTCCATTTTCTTTTTCGAAACTTTTTTCAACTTCTTTGCCGGTTTCTTTGGCAATTTTTTGATTGATTTTGAATAAGATCTCGGCATAATATTTTTTTTATTTTTATTTCAATTTATATTATACACTATTTTTGCGGGAACAACAAAACATTGTAATTCAATTTTATACACATTGAATTTGTTCATCAAATTTATTTTCAAAAGCAAGTGAATTTAAAATTAGTGAAGCCCGCGATCTTTTAGATCGCGGGCTCCTCTCTTCATCGCCGGCGCGCGCGCTTCGCGTTCGCTTGCCGGCGCTTTTTTGCTTCCTGCTTTTTTTTCTCGAGCTTGTACCAGCCCGGAGAAACGACGGACGGCATACTTTTGTACGCCATCCTTTTCCAGTGGTACTTTGCTCCATGCGGCACGGTCTTCCGAACAACCGCGCCGCTTCTTCGCGTTTCGCTGTGATACACCCCCCGTTGTGAAGGTTCTTTGACCTGCATGAAGCGGACATTATAACATCCGCTCAGAAAAAAAATCGCCAGAAAAATTGCCAAAACTCTCATCTCAACTCCCGGGTTCGAGTTTTCAAAATTGCTCCGCGGAAATAAGCCCACCAGTGTAAACATTTCCGGAAAACCGAATCTGCTTAACTTGCGGATACTTGGCGGAATAGGAGGGCATTCCGCCTTTTTCCACTGGTGAACTTATTTTCACAGAGCAATCGCCTCAAAACTTTTTGATTATGAAATGTTAATTTTTTTCACAAATTTTGTCAATGCTTTCAATGGACAAACTTCTTCATTATAGCATAATTTTGAATAAAAGTCAAGTATTTTTGGTAATGTCCACACACATATGGCGGTTTTTGCCAGGATAGATATGATTCTGGCATATGTGTGTAAATATGCCTAAAACAATAAAAGAAGAACGATTAAGATGGGTTTTGCCAATTTGCCAAAAGCAACTCAAAATCATTGACGCAGCCAAGGTTTTCCCACATTCCAAGAGAACTCTAGAGCGCTGGGTCTCTGCTTACAAAAAGCTAGGAGACACCGGTCTGGCGCCACTTTCCACGAAACCGAGAACCAATCCAAAGGAGACAGCTATCAGAATCAAAGAAAGAATTGTTGAGTTAAGAAAAAAGACAAAAAAATGTAGTTTGAAACTAAAATGGCAGCTGGAAAAAGAAGGCATCCTAATTCACAAAAACACAATTCATAAAATAATTAAGAGAGAAGGTTTAACTAGGCGATATAGAGTTAAAAAGCTCAAATACAAATACATCAAAATTCCATTAACCGCTGGAGAGTTGGTTGAGATAGATATTAAATATGTGCCTAAACTTGTGGAAAATAAGCAATATTACCAATTTACAGCCATTGACTGCGCTACTCGATGGCGATATTTGGAAATCTATGATGACCCCTCCAACCTTTCATCAATAAAATTTTTAGAGAAAGTAATATCGATAGCTCCCTTTAGAATAAGAGCGATCAAAACAGACAACGGCAGTAATTTTACCAATCGCTACACCGGTTATTTGAAAAGTTCCGATCCGACAAATCCTAAATTGCATGAATTGGATATTGTCTGTCAAAAATATAACATTATCCACTACCTCATTGATCCGGGCAAACCCGCTCAAAATGGCAAGGTGGAACGTAGCCACAGATCAGATCAAGAGACATTTTACAACCGCGTGATGTTTACTAACTTGCTTGAACTTAATCGCAAAATTAAAATTTGGAATAAGCAATATAACAACTTAGAGCATTGCGGTCTTAATGGTAAAACACCAAACGAAATGTTAAAATTATTAACAAACTAAAACCGCCAAATGTGTGTGTTTAAAACATTTTATTATATTCGCTCGCTCCGCCTACTCTAAAATTAGATAAAAACATTTGCTTTTTTCCATTTCCAGTATCATTCAACGTTATTATTAGTAAACTTAGAGATTGACTTCCAATTTCATTTGTGTTATATTTATTTGTCTCACACAAACAGAGGAGGAAACCATGAAAATGGCAAAGGGAATGCTCAATTTCGATCAGCATGATGTAAATGTCGATGGCAGGTGGTATTCCTGCCGAGGAAACTTTGAGTTCCATGAATATGAGAACCAGCAAATCAAGGATGGAACAATCAGATTCGATGAAATTCTCGATGCGGAAGAAATGTCCGAGGTCGAGATGAATTCCGCGCTGGCTGGAAAAATCAGGTCAGCGGCAATCAAATCGATGAAAAAAGAATATGCGCAAATTTGCGCCGAAAATAAGTGAACGCATTCGCCGTTTTTCCCCGCAGGGAAAGACGGCGTTTTTTATTCGGCAATTTTTTTGCAAAAATAAACAATAAACTGTATCATAAATTTTATCATAAACACCAAAGCAAAAATTAAATAAACAAACATTTCATTCAAAAAAAAACTATGAATGACCTGAAATATTCAGTTGCCATTTCCCTGCTGAACAAAATCGGTTCGAAAAAATTTCAACAGCTCAACAATTATTTTCCGAATTTCGAATCAGCCTGGAAAGCGTCGAGCGCCGAATGGCAGAAAGCCGGAATTGAAGCAAGAGTTGCCGAGGAATTCAACCTGCGCAGAAATGAAATCAATCCTGATGAAGAATGGGAAAAATTGGAAAAAGAAAATGTGCAAATCGTCACGCTCGATGATTCGCGCTATCCGAGGCTGTTGAAAGAAATTTACAATCCCCCGTTTCTTTTGTATTACAAAGGAAATCTGGCAAATCTGACAGAACAAACCATCGCGATCGTGGGCACGCGGAAAATTTCCAATTACGGCAAGCAAGCGACCGAACAAATCTCCGCCGAATTGATTGACAACAATATCATTATTGTCAGCGGACTGGCGCTCGGAGTTGATTCTCTGGCTCATCTGACAGCAACGAAAAAACAAAAAACCACAATCGCGGTTCTCGGCAGCGGACTGGATTCTCAAAATATTTATCCGGCGATAAATCGTTCGCTCGCGCGCGATATTGTTGAAAATAACGGAATCTTAATTTCCGAATATCCGATCGGAACAATGCCGCTCCGCCACAATTTTCCGATGAGAAACAGAATAATTTCCGGATTGTCGCTCGGAACACTGGTCATCGAAGCCGGACAAACATCCGGCGCGCTCATCACAGCGAAATTCGCGCTCGAACAAAATCGAGAAGTTTTCGCTGTTCCCGGATCCATTGCCAGCGAATTTTCCATTGGCACGAATAATCTGATAAAAAACGGCGCTAAATTGGTAATGAACGCCAATGATATTTTCGAAGAATTAAATTTGTCACAGCTAACCGAATTTCAAAACAATCGGCAAATAATTCCCGATTCTCCGCAAGAAGCAACTCTGCTCAAACATTTGTTCGCCGAACCTCTGCATGTGAATGAACTCGTAAAACTGTCGAAAATGCCGATCACTGAAGTCAATTCCACTTTGATGATTTTGGAAATGAAAGGCAGAGTGAAAAATCTCGGCAACATGACTTACATTGCCGCGAAATAAAAAAATCCCCGGCGGAAGAGTCCGCCGAGAATAATATTTCAAACAAGAATTCCCGGACAATAGCTGATGATCCTGAAATGCCGGAGAGCAGCTCTGGCGCGCTTGAGCGTTGGCGAATAAATTCTTTTTTCCTTCTCATCGCGAAAATCGAAAACAACATTTTCCCAGGAAACATGGAGCGAACGATTTTCACCGAATCTCGACAAATCCCGCACTTCCCCGTCCCAATCGGCAAAAACCAGCTCTGTCTCACATTCTTTCGGATCGCCGTCCACGGTCACATTTTCATCCACGAGAAAATAAAGTCCTTTTTCCCACCGCTCCACCTCGATCCAAAGTTTTTTTCCGAGCTGGATTCTGAACCTTCTCATCGCAATCTCCTTGGTGAAAGAAAACATTTTTTTGCGATCAATTTCTTCAAAAATAAATTTAATCAAAAAATTATCTCAATGTCAAGACTATGGACATAAAACTCTGCAAACAATATCTCGCGGCCGAAGCTTACCTGGACTCGCTCGCCAATCTGACTGAAACTAATTTTTTCGCCGGAACTTCCGATCCGGATCATCATTTCAAAAGAGCTCGGCATTTGCTGAAACTCGCCGGCAATCCTGACAAATCATTCAAAATAATCCATGTCGCGGGCACGAGCGGCAAAGGTTCGACTTGCAATTACATTTATCAAATTCTGCAAAAAGCCGGCTTCAAAACCGGAGCGCACTTCTCCCCTTTTGTTTCTGTTGCAACGGAAAAAATTCAGGTGAACAATAAATTTATTTCAGCCGGTGAATTTATTGAACTGGTTGAACACATAAAACCGATTATTGACAAATGCGTAAAAACTTTTGACGCGCCCAGTTATTTCGAATGCTGGATTTTGCTCGCTCTGCTTTATTTCAAAAAACAAAAATGCGATTTTGCAATTCTCGAAACAGGCTGCGGCGGAAAATACGACGCGACAAACGCGGTTTCGAAAACAGTCGCTTCGGTCATTACAAACATCGGATTTGACCACATGCACATTTTGGGAAATACGATTCCGGAAATCGCAGAGCAAAAAGCCGGCATTATCAGAAAAAACGGAAAAGTTTTTACAGCCGCCCTGAGAAAAAACGCGCTCGCAGTGATAAAAAAAGTTTGCAAAGAAAAAAACGCGGAACTCATTCAAATCAAAAAAACAACAGATCCGAACAAAGCGCTGGCGACCGCGGTGGCGCGTTATTTGAAAATAAATGACAAAAACATTGAACGCGGATTAAATTCGAAAATAAAACTTCCCGCAAGATTTGAAATCATGCAAAAAAATCCGCTGGTAATCATAGACGGCGCGCACAATCCGGATAAACTGGATTATCTGGCGAAAAAATTGGAACAGATTGAATACAAAAAAATGCACCTCGTTTGCGCGCTCACTTCGCAAAAAAATATTGGCGATTGTTTCAAAAACATTTTGAAAAAAGCTGACTTCATCTACTGCACCAGATTTCTGAATCCGTTCCGCAAATGCACTCCGCCGCAAATTCTGGCAAAAAAATTAAAAACAAATTCCTGGTTCATCGATCCGAACGACGCGCTGAAGACGGCGCTGAAAAAAGCAAATAAAAATGATTTAATTTTGATTACGGGTTCATTTTTCCTGTGCGGAGATTTGCGAGAAAATTGGATTTCGAAAGAAGCGCAGATTGAGGGGAGACGGAGTTTTATTGGGAGAGATTGAGATTGAGAAATTTAGTCGCGCCCTTAATTACTTAGTTCCTCTGTGACGCTTGCAATTAAGTAATTGAGTAATAAAGGGTTTGCGAAATTAGTCGTTCCCTTAATTACTTAGTTGCTCAGCTACTCAATTCCTAATCGAAAACAAAAACCCCGAACTTCAAATCAAGCTCGGGGCGATTTTTTCTCAGCGCGGCTTTTCAACCAACCAATGATACTTTGAATCATAAAGTCCGTCGAAACCTGCAGGACGCGGAGTTGTCATGGTCACCGTAAATCCACGCTTTCCGTTATCGTATGTCACAAAAAAAGGAACCCAATCACAACAATGCAATGAAAAGCATGCGCCGGGAAGAAATAGCAAATGATCCGCATAGCTATTCGGATTAGCGGCGGCGTATCTCATCGCGCGCCGAATTCCAACAGATCCATACTCGCGCTCATTGAAAAAGGTTTGAGCTTCGCAAAAAGAAATGGATGAAGAAAATTCATATGGAATCAATCGATCAATCGGATCATATGCGTCCGCTTCATACCGGGGGAAGCTTCTCTCTCGGATTTCACAATAAACCGTCGTATCTACCAGGGACGCGCACAACCGCGCAAATTCGCTCGTTCCGGTCAACAAATCAGCCAGTCGACTTTGCAAAAGTGGCGGACGCCTCAAAAAATCTTCAGCCCAATCTTCCCGAACCGTGCCTGACGGGAAACTCTCCAGAATCGCCCGCTTCAAACGCTCTTCCAGTTCCGCTGACGCAAATCGCTGTTCCTCTGTCATGACTGCCTCCTCTTGGCAATGAAATGAACGACTAATTTATTACAATATCACATTTTTAAATATTGTCAAACTCGGCGCATTTGACAAGAATTTATTTGTCTGGCACATTTATTGGAGTTTATTGACGAGCGAGACTTGCGAGACGAGCAAGACTAGGATGAAGTAACATTGTAAGCTCAACTTGTCTTGCTTAACACTTGTCTTGCTTAACACTTAAAAAAAATATGCAACTAGTAATCGTCGAATCACCGACAAAAGCGAAAACTATTTCAAAATTCCTGCCGAAAACTTATCGGGTGGAATCTTCTTACGGTCACATTCGCGATTTGCCGCAAAAAGAAATGGGAATTGATATTGAACATGATTTTCTTCCCAAATATGTGATTCCGGAAAAAGCGAAAAAACAAGTTTCAAAATTGGAATCTCTGGCTCAGCGCAGCAGCTCCATTTTGTTCGCTACTGATGAAGACCGAGAAGGCGAAGCCATTGCTTGGCATTTGAAAAATATTTTAAAACCGAAAAATTACGAACGCATCACTTTTCACGAAATTACCAAAAAAGCGATTGAAAATTCTCTCACTCATCCGCGCGACATTGATATTGATCTGGTAAATGCTCAGCAAGCGCGCCGCATTTTGGACAGACTCGTCGGTTATGAGCTGTCGCCTTTTCTCTGGAAAAAAGTTGCCAAAGGACTTTCCGCCGGACGCGTTCAATCCGTGGCCGTTCGCTTGGTCGTGGAAAAAGAAAGAGAAATTGAAAAATTCAAAATCGACGAATACTGGACGCTGGAAGCGATTTTCAATCCGGAAGAAAATAACTCCGCGACAATTAACGCAAAACTGCACGCGAAAAATAATAAAACATTGAAAAAGCTGGAAATTAAAAACGAAGAGCAAGCGACCGAACTTCTCGAGGAATTGAAAAAACAAAATTATTCGGTTGCGAATATCATTTCAAAGGAAAACAAAAAGAAACCGCCGGAACCGTTTCGCACCTCCACTCTCCAACAAGCTGCCAACCAAAAACTCGGATTTTCCTCGAAAGAAACAATGATGCTCGCCCAACAACTTTACGAAGGTATTGAAATCAAAGGGCGGGAACAAGTCGGTCTGATCACTTACATGAGAACCGATTCATTAAATTTGTCCGAAGATTTTCTAAAAACCTGCAAAGATTATATTGATAACAATTTCGGTTCGCAATACGCGCCGAAAACGATTCGGCGCTTCAAAACAAAATCAAAAGGCGCGCAAGAAGCGCATGAAGCGATTCGCCCGACGCACATTGATTTTATTCCGGAAAATATCAGAGCGTCTCTGTCGCCGAAACAATTCAAACTCTATGATCTCATCTGGCGCCGCACGCTCGCCTGCCAAATGGCGGACGCTCTGCTCGAAGCGACGACAATTGATATTAACACCGAAGATAATGTTTACACTTTTCGCGCCACCGGTCAGACAATCAAATTCGACGGCTTCCTGAAAATTTACCGAACAGCGACTGAAGAAACATTACTGCCGAAAGTGAATGAAAAAGAAAAAATGAATTTGAAAGAATTAACGCCCAAACAGCATTTCACTCAGCCGCCCGCCAGATATTCGGAAGCGACACTGATCAAAACACTGGAAGAATACGGAATCGGACGGCCGTCAACCTACGCGCCGACACTCATGACGATTCAAGACAGAAAATATGTGGTAAAAGAAGAAAAAAAATTCAAGCCCACTGAAATGGGATTTCTGGTGACTGACATTTTGGTTGAACATTTTCCGAAAATAGTTGATTTCAAATTTACCGCTGAAATGGAAGAAGATCTGGACAAAATCGCTGAAGGAAAAAAAGAATGGACTCCGATCATTCGCGCATTCTATACGCCGTTCAAGAAAAACTTGGAACAAAAATCCGAAAAACTTTCCAAAAAAGATATGTTCGAAGAAACCACTGATGAAAAATGCGAAAAATGCGGATCGCCAATGGTGATCAAGCTCGGACGCTATGGAAAATTTCTCGCGTGTTCGAATTATCCTGAATGTAAAAACACGAAAAACATTTCCGGCCAGCCGGGAAAAGAACCGGCTGAATTGGAACTGTCTGATGAAAAATGCGAACTTTGCGGCGCGCCGCTGGCTCAAAAAGTCGGACGCTACGGAAAATTTCTCGGCTGTTCAAAATATCCTGAATGCAAATACATAAAAAAATTCTCGCAAAAAACCGGAAT
>JAHIRY010000032.1 GCA_018818405.1 Patescibacteria group bacterium
AGAGCGGAAGCCAAGGAAAATTATCCCGCGGAATTTGAAAAAATAATGAAAGATCAAACTTACCATGATGTCGCCGGTTCTGAAAATTATGAAGAAATCAAGCGAAGAGCGATTCGAATTTTTGATGAAATTTCGAAAAAAAATTATAATACGGCCGCGATTATTTCGCACGGCGGAATTATCAGCACTTATGTGAGGGAAGTTTTGACCGAAGGAAAAAACATAAAATTGGGCGATTGCGCAATTCTTGAAATAGTAAAAGAAGGCAATGAATTCGCATTGAATTGTTTGTCGAGAACGGAAATTCATTAAACAAAAAAATTATAATAATAAAATTATGACCGGGCGCGAATTTGGAAAGGCGATTGTAATTCTTGTCGTGGCCGCGATGGTTATTTTCATTGTCGCCATGATTTTGTTCGGAGGAAAAACAGCATGAATTTAAAAACAGCCGCAATTTCTTTTGTTATTTTAAGTTTGAGTTCCAGCTTTGTTTCTCCGGCGAAAGCGCAAGAAATAAAATCAGTTGATTTTCGAGAAGATGAAATAAAGGCCGGAATTTTGCCTGATTCTTTTTGGTATTGGGCGGATGATTTCGGCGAACAGCTGATTTTCGTTTTTACTGTCGGCAGGGAAAGAAAATTTCAATTGCTCCTGAACTTGGCTGAGGAGCGGTTGGCTGAGATGAAAGAATTGTCAGCCGAGAAAAATTCGAAATATTCCGAAGAGTTGATGTTGAAATATGAAGAAAAAATAAACGCGGCCAAAAGATTTTCCGTTGGCGAGAAAAATATTGAAGCGGAAAAATTGATTGCTCCGGAATTGACAACGAAAAATGAAAGCGCTGATTCAAATTCAGCTTTTGCAAGTTTTATGCAATGGCTGAAAAATTTATTTTCGAAAAAAGAAAATTCCGGCCAAACTGATGTTGAGTATTTCAATGGAAATGAAATATTGCAGAGAGAGAGAACCGATTTGGCGGAATAATCCGCGCCAATAATATGAAAGCAAGCGAAGTGCTTGTTTTTTTGTTGATTTGGAATGTAAATTTAGTCATTTTATTCTTTTATAATCTTTTGTTATAATGAATGCAAGGCGCTTTGCGTACAGTGGAGCCATTTTTTACTTAATTTTATAATTATGCACAAGCTAGTTGAATTTCCAAACAAAGCCAAATTAATTTTAATTCCTTTTCTGGATACAAAAGCTATAACTGTACTTTTTTTGTTTGGCGTCGGTTCCCGTTATGAAGAAAAAATAATAAACGGCGCTTCGCATTTTATCGAACACCTGATGTTCAAAGGAACGAAAAAACGTCCGACCACGCTGGACATTTCAAAAGATCTGGACGCGGTCGGAGCGGAATTCAATGCCATGACATCAAAAGATTACACCGGTTATTATATAAAAATAAATCATGAACAAGTGGAATTGGCGGTTGATATTTTGTCAGATATGCTCTTGAATTCGAAATTCGATCCGACTGAAATAAAAAGAGAAAAGGGTGTGATTATAGAAGAAATAAACATGTATCATGACAATCCGCTCATGTATATCGAGAGCGTTTTCGAAGAATCGGTTTTTCAGGGCAGTTCATTGGGCTGGGATATCAGCGGTCCTGTCTCGGCGATCAGAAAAATGACGCGCAAACAATTGCTCGATTATCGGAACAAACATTACCGGCCGGAAAATCTGGTGATCGCCGTTGCCGGAAAAATCGATTCAAAGATTACCGGTTTAATCAAAAAAAGATTTGTTGACAAGCTGGACAAAGACGATGAACCTTTGCAAGAATTTGTCCCGTTTCAGCCCGATCAATCGGCGCCTCGCGTGAAAATTCAATATCGCAAAACAAAACAAGTTCAAGTAGCGCTCGGTTTTCCCTGTTTCGGCTACAATGATCCGCGAATTTACGCGCTTCATCTGCTAACGATTATATTGGGAGGAAATATGAGCTCGCGGCTTTTCATTTCCGTTCGCGAACGGCGCGGTTTGGCGTATTTTGTCCGATGCTATCCGAATTTTTATCAGGAGTCCGGCAATTTTATGGTGCAGTCCGGATTGGACATCACTAGATTGGACGAGGCGTTGAAAGTTATTTTGCATGAATTGAAAAAAGTAAAGACGGAAATCATGACAAAAAAAGAATTGGATGACGCGCGGGAATTTCTCCGCGGAAAAACCATTTTGAATTTGGAAGATTCATCGAATTTGGCGGAATATTTCGCCAAGCAGGAATTGCTGACCGGAAAAATGCTGACGCCGGAACAAAAATTGAAAAAATATGAACAAGTGACGCCCTCGATGATAAAAGAAGTTGCGAATGAAATTTTTCAGAAAAAATTGTTCAATCTGGCGTTGATCGGTCCGTTTAAATCAAAAGAAAAATTTTTTGAACAAATAGATTTATGAGAAAAATGTTGATCGCCAATTGGAAAATGAATTTGAGTTATGATGACAGCCTCGGTCTGGCGTCAAAATATGTTGAACTCATTGACAAATTCGCCAAGGAAAATGATATTGCCATTGCTCCGAGTTTTCCGTGTTTGCCGGAAATAAAAAAGAAATTGGCGCATTCCGCCATTGTTCTCGGCGCGCAAGATGTTTCATCTGAAGAAAGCGGCGCGTTCACCGGCGAAGTTTCCGCTGAAATGCTCGCGGAAATCGGCTGCCAATACGCGATTGTCGGCCATTCTGAACGGAGATTGAATGTCAATGAAACCGATGAAATGATCGGAAAAAAAATAAATCAATGTTTCAACCGAAAATTAATTCCTATTTTGTGCATCGGCGAGACAAGTGAAGAAAAAGAAAGAGGCGAGCGAGATTCCATTCTGGCGCGGCAATTGCATCGCGCGTTGGAAAAAGTCAAAGCAAATTCCGAATCCGATTTGATAATCGCTTACGAACCGGTCTGGGCCATTGGCACGGGCAATCCGGTTCGAGCGGAAGATTTGCAGCCCGTGCAATTGTTAATAAAAAGAACGGTTTGCAGTCTTTTCTCTGAAAAATATTACAGCGATCATGTTCGATTTATTTACGGAGGCAGTGTTGACGCAAAAAACGCAAAAGAATTTTTGCAATTGGATTTTATTTCCGGATTATTGGCCGGCACGGTAAGTTTGAACGCGGATGATTTTCTCGCCGTGGCGCAGGCGTTGAGTTGACGAGGGAACCCGGAGACCCGTGATCCGTGACCCGGAGACCCGTGACCCGTGATCTGGAAACCCGGGAACCGGGAATAATAAATCCGGATAGCCTGGTCCCCTGGTCGCCGCATAGCCTGGTCCCCTGGTCGCCGCATTCTCTTGTCATTATAATTTAAAAAAAACTATGCTAGTTCACATAAAAAAAATAATAAGAAAAGCGCAACAATTCGGTTATGCCGTTCCCGCGTTTAATGTGAATAATCTGGAAACAATAATTGCCGTTCTTCGCGCAGCGGAAAAAATGAAATCCCCGGTTATTTTGCAGGCGACGGAGAGCGCCATCGCTTATGCCGGATTGGAAGAATTGTCAGCCTTGATGAGAGCGGCTGCCGGAGAAGTGAATGTTCCGGTGGCGATTCATTTGGATCACGGACATGATTTGAAAATAATAAAACAGGCGATTGCTCAAGATTTTTTTTCCGTAATGATCGACGGTTCCGCTTGTCCGTACAAAAAGAATGTTTTGCTGACAAAAAAAGTCGTGCGATTCGCGCATGAAAAAAAAGTCTGGGTCCAAGGAGAAATCGGACGATTGGAAGGAGCGGAAGATTGGGTGAAAACGGGAAAATTAGAAGCGTTTTTCACTGAACCGGAAGATGCGGTTCGATTTGTTCAAGATACCGGAGTCGACGCGCTGGCCGTGGCGATCGGAAATTATCACGGAGTGGAAAAGATTATTGAAAAAAAAGAATTGAAACTGGACTTGAAAAGATTGGCGGAAATTGCTACAGTTGTTCGCGCGCCCCTCGTCCTCCACGGAGCATCGGGATTTCCCGCCGGACAAATAAAAAAAGCGATAAAATCGGGAATTCGCATTATCAACATTGACAGCGAATTGCGCATTTCATTCGCCAAAGCGCAAATGGAATTTTGGCGGAAAAACAACAAAATTTTCGATCCGCGGAAAATTTTAAAGCCTTCCATTCTAAAAATGCAAAAAACAGCGGAAGAAAAAATAAAAATTTTCGGTTGCAAAGGAAAGGCTTAACCGGTTAATTATTTTCTCATTTATGTATTTAAATATTGCGTTAATTTTAATAGCCGCGGTTTGTTTCATAATAATAATTGCGCTTTTCATCAGGAAAATTCCACGGCTCAGAACCTTGGATGTTGACACAGTGCCTGAGGCTCAGGCGGCAAAAGTCCGCGATCGCATTCTCCTCGACCGAATGCTCAGAAAAACAACCGCGGGAAAAGAAATTGTAAAAAACAAAACAATTCCTATTTTTGCAATTTTGAAAAACGCGATTTTGAAGGTTTTCAAAAAAATTTATGAAATGGAAAAGAGTTTTGAAAAACATTCTTCCGGCGGGAGCGGTTTGTCGGACGCGGAATTAAATAACAAGATAAAGCATCTGCTGGATGAAGCGAAGCAATTGATAAAAAACGAGAACATCGCTGACGCGGAAAAAATTTTGATTGAGATCATCAGTTTGGATCACAAGAATGTTGATGCTTACAAAATGCTGGCGCAAGTTTATTTGAATGAAAAAGAATACAAACAGGCGATTCAGACATTTCAGTTTATTTTGAAAGTGGAAATGAAAAACAGCAAAACCATTGTGAAAAAAGATGAATCGGGGAAAGAGAAAAAAAGCATTACCAATGCGCTGGAGCTCGCCATCTTGTACACTGATATCGGAACCATTTACCAAAAGATGGGCAAAAATGATCAATCTCTTATAAATTATAAAAAAGCGCTTGATCTGGAGCCGAACAATCCGAAACATCTTGATCAAATTATAGAAATCAGTATAATGTTAAAGAACAAAGAAATGGCGGCAGAGATGTTGAGCCGGCTGGCTGGTGTAAATCCGGAAAATCAGAAGTTAAAAGAATGGCAAGATAAAATAAATGATTTGAAATAATGTTGTAATTTATTTTGCCGTCCGAGCAGTTGAAAATAGATTTTGCCGTCATAGCTCAGTTGGTAGAGCGTCGCCATGGTAAGGCGAAGGTCTCCAGTTCAAGCCTGGATGACGGCTCCATAATAATTGAACCGCGAAAGCGGTTTTTTGATTGAGTTATAAATAAAACTCCACGAACCGTTAAAAAACTGCTATACTGATTACATATTATTTTGTAAAACAGCGATGATTCCTTGGGCAATGACGCCGAAGCAACTCTGCAGTGAAATGAAAACGGATTTGACTGCTGGGTTGTCAACAAAAGAAGCGGAAAAACGATTAAAAATTTACGGCAAAAATCAATTGCCGGAAAAAAAGATTGTTCAGCCGTTTGTTATTTTTTTCAACCAGATCAAAAATCCTTTGGTCTATATTTTGATTGCCGCCGCTATTCTTTCTTTTGTTTTCTCGGATTTTTCCGCTGTGATAATAATAGGGCTTTCGGTTGTTATCAGTGTTTCGCTGGGTTTTTTCCAGGAATACCAGGCCGGCCGGTCGCTGGCTGATTTGCTGAAAGTTATAAAAACGTTTACGCACGTGAAACGCGATGGCGAAGAAAAAGAATTAGCATCGGAATTTTTGGTTCCGGGTGATATTGTCTTTTTGCGGGAAGGCGAAAAAATCGCAGCTGACGCCAGATTGTTTTTCGCGAAAAATTTGGAAATAGATGAAGCGTTATTAACGGGCGAATCATTGCCAATCGAAAAGAAAATTAAAGTTTTGGCAAAGGGAATTGTTTTGCCCGATAGAACGAATATGGTTTTTTCCGAGACCACCATCACTCGAGGCCAAGGTCTGTCGATTGTGACAGCCACGGGCAAGCATTCTGAAATCGGCAAAATCGCGCAAAGTTTGATCGGAATGAAAGAGGAATCAACTCCTTTGCAAAAAAAAATAACGCGCTTCGCTAAATGGATCGCGCTGATTGTCGGGATTTTATCTTTTTTGATTTTTTTGTTGGGCGAATTTCACGGCATTCCTTTTTTGACGAGTTTGAATACAGCCATTGCAGTGGCAGTAGCGGCCATTCCGGAGAGTTTGGTTATTACCGTCACATTTATTTTGGCGATCGGCGCCAAAAGATTGTTGAAACATCATGCGCTGGTTCGAAAAATGGTTGCAGCTGAAACTCTCGGTTCTGTCACGGTAATTTGTTCGGACAAAACCGGCACCATGACACACGGAAAAATGGAAGTGGCGGAGATTGTCACTTTTGACGGAAGTGAAGACCACGAATCAGCCATGCGGATTTCAATGTTGTGCAATGAAGCGCGGGTGGAAAATCCGGATGATAATTTTTCCGCTTGGCGGCTGACCGGAGATTGGGGCGACAGGGCATTGCTTTCATCGGCTTTTGAATCCGGAATGCGCGATGATTATTTGAAAAATAAAAAAAAGTTGATTGATATTTTACCGTTTGAATCGGAAAATAAATTTTCAGCGGCGCTGTACAAAGAAAGCGCGAGCCAAAATATATTGTATGTGAAGGGAGCGCCGGAAATCTTGATCAAAGAATCTGATTGGTTGGAATCAGCGGGAAAAAGAGAATCCTTAACAGGAGAAAAAAGAAAAAAACTTTTTCAATCATTGGAAAAACTCAGCGGTCAAGGTTTGCGCGTTCTCGCTGTCGGGTACAAAAAAACCGGCAATAAAAAAATGAAAATAAATGGAGTAAACAATGTTTTGCAAGATATTGTTTTCGTCGGTTTCATCGCGCTCAAAGATCCCATTCGCGACAATGTAAAAACAACCATAAAAGCGGCAAAAAAAGCGGGCATAAAAATCGTAATGATTACCGGCGACAACAAGATCACCGCGACCGCCATTGCGCGGGAGTTGAATCTGCCGGCAAAACCGATAAATGTTTTGGACGGAGAACAACTGATGAAACTGACTGACAAAGAATTGAACGGAATAATTGAAAATATTACGGTTTTCGCGCGCGTCGCGCCTCATGACAAATTGAGAATTGTCGCCGCTCTGCAAAAAAAACATGAGATTGTCGCGGTTACCGGCGATGGCGTCAATGACGCGCCGGCCTTGAAAATGGCTGACATCGGCGTGGCGCTCGGTTCGGGCCAGGATGTTTCAAAAGACGCTTCAGACATTGTTCTTTTGGATAATAATTTCGGCACAATTGTGCGCGCCATCGAAGAAGGCCGAGTGATTTTCGACAACATAAAAAAAACATTCGCGTTTTTGCTTTACGACAGTTTCACCGAAGTTTTTTTGATCGGCGGCGCCTTGCTATTCGGATTGCCATTGCCTCTGCTGGCGACGCAAATTCTGTGGATAAATTTGGTGGAGGACGCGCTTCCCAGTTTTGCGCTGGCATTGGAACCGAAGGAAAAGGAAACAATGTTGGAAAAAGTCGGCAAGGTCAGAGAATTGTTTGATCGTCAATTGAAAATAATTATCATCGGATTCGGTTTTATCAGCAGTTTATTGTTATTCGGACTTTTCCTTTATTTGTTGAAAGTAAGTGGAATGGAAAATATGGATTATATCAGAACAATGGTTTTCGTGGGATTGGGAATTGATTCGTTGTTTTGCGTTTTTTCTCTCAGGAGCTTGCGAAAAAACATTTGGAAAATAAATATATTTTCCAATCCGTTTCTCATCGGAAGTGCGGTCATCAGCGCGATAATGCTGGTTTGCGCAATCCATGTCCCGCTCCTGAGTCATTTGTTGAACACTTATGTTTTATCGTTGAAAGACTGGGGTTTCTTGCTTGCTTTCGGCTTCATTAATTTAATGATTTTGGAAATATTTAAGAGAGCGACTCGACGCTCATATAAAAGATAAAGTTTATGTCATTTATTTTATTTTTCATCGGATTAGTTATTCTTATCAAAGGGGCTGATTTATTGGTTGACGGTGCGTCCTCAATCGCGAAAAAATTAAAAATTTCATCTCTGGTAATCGGATTGACGGTTGTCGCGTTTGGCACTTCAGCTCCCGAATTGATCGTAAATATTATCGCCAGTTTTCAGGGAAATGCGGACATTGCAATTGGAAATGTGTTGGGCAGTAACATTTCCAATATTTTATTGATCTTGGGAATTACGGCGATTATTTTCCCATTGGCAGTCACAAAGGGAACCGTGTGGAAAGAGATTCCCCTAAGTTTGCTGGCTGTGTTTGTTCTTTTTTTCTTGGCAAATGATGCGTTGATTGACAAGGCCGCTTTTTCCGCGATTTCTCGTATTGATGGTTTTATTCTATTAAGTTTCTTTTTGATTTTTATAATTTACACTATTGGAATTGCACGAACCGGAGAGAATAATGATGTCAGCGCAAAAAAATTAAGTCAAAGAAAAGCGATTTTGTTTGTAATTGTCGGTCTGGCCGGATTGACTCTCGGCGGCAAATGGGTGGTGGACGGCGCGGTTGCCATAGCCACCATTTTCGGCGTCAGCCAGTCGTTGATCGCCTTGACAATTGTCGCGGTCGGCACATCATTGCCCGAGCTGGTGACTTCCGCGGTTGCGGCTTACAAAAAGCAAGCTGATATTGCGGTCGGAAATATTGTTGGCTCAAATATTTTTAATGTTTTCTGGATTCTCGGATTGAGCTCGGTTATCAAACCATTGCCGTTCAAAGTGGCGAACGATATGGATATTTTTGTCAATATCCTCGCGAGCGCGTTGTTATTCATCTTTTTGTTTATCGGAAAAAAGCGCGTTCTCGAAAGATGGCAAGGCATTCTTTTCGTATTATTGTATGCCGCGTATTTGACCTACTTGATTATTCAGGGCTGAGTCGATCAAAATCGTTCATGCTTGATAATTTACAGCGAAAATGCTAGTATGGTTTTTATATGAATATTATTGGATTTGAAAAATCAGTCGGACGGGAAAGATACCGAATAGCTCAAATAAAAAAGGCTGTTTTTTGTGATTTGATTGATGACTGGCAAGAGGCGACAACCTTGCCGAATGAATTGCGAAAAAAATTGCAGGAAAATTTTTCATTGCAGATAAACGCGAAAATTTTCAGATCGCAAGACGGAAAAACAACAAAAGCGAAAATCAAATTGGCTGACGGATCGGCGATTGAAACCGTTCTGATGCAATCTTCAAAAAAAAGAAATACGGTTTGCGTTTCTTCGCAAGTCGGCTGCGCGCTCGGCTGTCTGTTCTGCGCGACCGGCAGGATGGGATTCAGACGCAATTTATCGCCGGACGAAATTGTCGAGCAAGTAATCTTTTTCGCCAGAGAATTGAAAAAAGAAGGGGAGCGGATCACCAATATTGTTTTCATGGGAATGGGCGAGCCGTTTTTGAATTATGAAAATGTTATTGAATCGATAAGAATTTTAAATGACGCGGACGGATTCAATTTGGGCGCGCGCCATTTTTCCATTTCAACGGTTGGCATTCTTGAAGGAATTGAAAAATTGAAAAAAGAAAAACTGGACATAAATCTGGCAATTTCATTGCACGCGCCTGACAATGGATTGCGTTCAAAATTGATTCCGATAAATAAAAAATATCCGATCGAAAAAGTGATCAAAGCGGTTGATTCTTATATCAAAGAAAAAAAACGCAAAGTGATGTTCGAATATATTCTAATCAAAGATGTGAATGATTCGGATGAACAGGCTGCTTCCGTCGCCCGTCTGATGAAAAAACATTTGTATCACGTGAATCTGATCGCGTACAATCAAACCGGAAATTATTTTCCGTCTCCGATCAATCGCCGAAAAAAATTCAGAAATATTTTAATGCGAGCCGGGGTTTCCGCGACAGAAAGATTTCGCTTCGGCCTAGACCTCGACGGCGCCTGCGGACAGTTGGCGGGGCGCACACATTGCACATAACACATAACATGTAACAACCGACGGCAAGGAACACCGCCCGAAAATTTCGTAGAGGCGCAAAATCTTGCGCCTCAGATTCAATCGAATGAAATACTAATGAAATTCTAAATCCTAAATCCTAAATCCGAAATTCCAAAGAAATCCTAAATCTGAAATCATAAATCACCGCGGTGAGCGGAACCCGCACGCTGCGGTGGTAGCAACCGCAACATAAAAATTATGACTTTCGACGAATATCAAAAACAATCGAGAAAAACCGCGATTTATCCCGAGCTCGGACGCAATATCGTTTATCCGACGCTCGGGTTGGCCGGAGAAGCGGGCGAAGTGGCGGAAAAAGTGAAAAAGATTTTTCGCGATGATGAAGGAAAAGTATCGGAAGAAAAAAAACGTGAATTGAAAAAAGAATTGGGCGATGTTCTCTGGTATGTTGCTCAGCTGGCAACCGAATTGGAATTGTCATTGGATGAAATCGCGAATTCAAACATTGAGAAATTGCAATCAAGAATGGCGCGCGGACATTTGCATGGAAGCGGAGACAATCGATAAAAAAATAATGCCGCCGAATTTTCATCGGCGGCTTTTAGTTTTCCATAACTCCCAGTTCCATCACCGTTTCCAGAAAAATTTCTTCTCGCGCATGCTGGGTCGCGGCAATCATCCCTTTGATAATTCTGCGCGTTGTGAATATTTCTTCCAGCATTTTTTTTATTTCTTCGGCTGAAAATCCTTTTTCCCCTGCGAAATTGACAAGTTTGTCAACGCTTTGTTTCAGGCGAATATGATCGCCGTTTCTCAGATATAGCAAGACTTTTCCTTGCAGAGCCTTTAGTGGCATTTATTCCTCCTCTGCGATCTATTTAGCTGAGGAATTATCTTATAAATAAAGCTTGTTTTTGTCAAGAACATTTTATTTTTGGAAATGAATAGTTTGCTCAAGCCGCTTTGGTGCAGGGAACTTTACTTAGCTTTGCGTCGGAACCGCAGAACATTTCAACCGCGGGAAATAATATTGTTTCTTCGATGGTGATTCTGTCTATTATTTTATGGCGCGATTTTTTGAATGCATCCGCAAGCGCCGGAGGGACTTCTCCTTCTGACTCTAATATTTTATCGACGGTTGACAGGTAGTCATTGGCATATCCTTGCATTGTTTCCAAAAATACTTTGCCGAGCCGTGTAATCTCTTGTATTTTTGATTTTTCCAATACCGGATATATGATATTTTCTTCTTTTTGCAGATGCAATAAAGATATTTTTTTTAATTTTTTAATCAAAGATTTTTTTTCATCAAGAGTCGCTGCCTGTTCGATTTTTTTAAACAATTCAAGAATTTGTTTGTGTTCTTTTTTTAGTTCAATCAAGAAAATCATAGAGATGTTTTTATTATTAAAATTATCGACTTGGATTATTCCTTCAGCTGATATATTTATCATATCAGAAAACTCCGAGTTTTCATATTTTTGCTCCGTTCAAATTGCGAAGCTGTTTTTGATATTTGATGGCAAAACGATGCGCTTCATCGCGAACGCGAATCAGCAGATTAAAATTATTTCTGATCCATTCTTCTTTTTCCAGACCGGCATTGACAATGAAAAATTCGTTTTTCTTCCGTTCTTTTCCCTTGGCGATTCCCACAATCGGAATTGCCAGAACATTTTTTTCCAGAATTTTTTTCACTTTGTTCACCTGCGGCTTTCCGCCATCGATCAGAAAAAGATATGGCAACGGCCAGTCATCATGCCTGAGCCGGCGATCAATCACTTCCGCCAGACAGCCGACATCGCTCTGTCCGGCAACGGTTTTTATTTTGAATTTTCTATATTCTGATTTGATCGCACTTTCCTGATCGAAGACAACCATGCTGCCGACTTTTCCCGTTTCGCCGAAATTCGAAATGTCATAACCTTCAATCCGAATATTTTTTATTTGCGGTTTCATGTTTTCAATTTCAACAAATGATTTGTTCAGAAGAGCGACATCATGAATTTTTTTCAAATTGAAAATCTGATCGCGCAAACGCCGCGCTTCTTCGAAATTTTCCAGCTTTGATTTTTCTTTCATTTCCTTTTCCAGTTTTTTTATCAAACTTTTTTTCTTTCCCTGCAGGAAAATCACCAGCGGACGAATGACTTTTTGTTGGTATTCCTTTTTTGAAATTTCTCCGACGCAGACTCCGAGACATTGCTTTAGCTGATAATGAAAGCACGGCCGTTTTTGTCCGGGCGAGCAAGTGGAAAATTTGAAAAGCCGGCGCAAAATTTTCATGGCCGCCAATGTATTCAATCCGGGAAAAGGTCCGAAGAGATGAGAATATTTTTGTTTTATTACGGATTTTTCCAATTGATTCAATTCATGCTGGCGAATTGTTGCAACTTTCGGAAATTCATCCCGCGTAATTGCAATGTAATTCCAGCTCTTGTCGTCTCGGCCGAGGATATTGTATTTCGGCAAATGTTTTTTGATTATGATTGCCTCGAGAATCACCGCTTCGAGCGCGGAATCGGTTTCTTCCCATTTGATATTCGCCACTTCATGAATCATTTCTTCGATCGGCCTAGGACTTTTCCTTCCTTGGAAATAACTTTTCACCCGATTTTTCAGAGAAGCCGCTTTTCCGACATAAATCAATTCTTTGTCGGAATTATAAAAAGAATAAACTCCGGGTTTATTTGGCAGTCGCTTTAAAATGTTCTGCGTTTTTGTCTGATTCATTATTCGGATTATATAATAAAATTTCGCGTTTTACAATTTTTTTTTGCTAATTACAGACGAAAATTTACGAAGATGCTTGACTGTCAATCTCTACAACCTATAATGAAAGTAGCGGAGCTTTATAAATAATCTTTTTCCTATGAATAAAATTACTTTGTCGATCGTTATTCTCGGAGCGGTGATCGCGGCGGTGATCGGAACATTGGGCATAACCGGCAATCTTAATTTCGGCGGAAATTCCATCGCGCCGCCAACGCAGAGATCAGCGGAATTGCATGGAGAATTGGTTTATGCCACGGGCGAAGTTTACAAACGGAGCGCGGAAAATTGGATAAAAGTGGAGGCAGGCGAAATTATCAGTGAAAAAGATTCTCTCAAAACAAACGGCGCTTCCAGAGCAACCGTTTTGTTTGATGACGGAAGTATTGTTCGATTGACGGAAAGTTCGGAAATTGAAATTAATGAAATTCAAAAAGAGTCAATTATTATCAATGTTCGCCAAGGCGAAATTTACAATCGAGTCGCGAAGATTGACAATCGGACATTTCAGGTTTTTAGCGGCGATGTTTTGTCAACCGCGCTGGGAACCGCGTTTTTGTTCGGAGTTGGAACTGATGAAGTGATGATCAGAGTGGTGGAAAGCAAAGTAAAAGTTGTATTTGATCGCGGAGAACAGGAAATAGTTCAAGGAGAAAAATTAAAAATAAGTTCAGCCGCCAAAGAACTTAAAAAAGAATCAATGGACAAAGTCGCATTGTCGCAAGATGATTTTGTGAGTTGGAACAAAGTCGAGGATGAAAAGCTGAATCATGATCTCGGAATATTAAATGAGCTGGAAAAAAATTCCAATGGAGAACAAACGGCATCAGCTGTTAATTCAATAAATTTGTCCGTCACCGGAACAAAAGCGGAATGGACTTTTGAGGGAACATCTGCCAAAGGATTCAAAGTGGTCTGGTCGAAAAATCAAGAACCGAAATATCCGGTGCGAAGCGGCGATAAATATTTATATCTGAGCGATCCGAATGCAAAGTTCGGACAGATTGACGCGTTTGACGGATCGGGAACTTATTATGTCCGAGTTTGCGAATATCTGGGCGCTGAATGCGGCACATACAGCAATCAAGTTTCCGTTCAATTGACAGCAGCGCCGGCGCCGGAGAAAAAACCGGTTGTTAATTCCGGAGCAGTCACTTCATTGGTCTTGAATGTTAAAGATACTGCGGTCAGCTGGACGATAAAAGGTTTTTCCGCCAAAGGATTCAAAGTTGTTTGGTCGAAAAATTCCAATCCGACATATCCGACGCGAATCGGCGACAAATATGTCTATTACAGTAATCCGGAGACAAGAGCGGGAAAAATAAGCGCGTTTGACGGATCCGGAACTTATTATGTCCGCGTTTGCGAATATTTGGGAGGGAAATGCGGATTGTACAGCAATCAAGTGAAAGTTGAATTAACCGGTGCGAACAAGGAGTCAGCGGCAAGCGGCGTTAATTCCATCAGCCTAAATGTTTCCGGCACAACAGCAACATGGACGGTCGACGGATATTCGGCCAGCGGATTTAAACTTGTTTGGTCGAAAAATTCCGAGCCGACATATCCGACGAGAAGCGGCGATAAATATGAATATTACAGTGATCCGGCGACAAGATCCGGGAAATTAAGCGTCTTTGACGGAACCGGAACTTATTATGTGCGAGTTTGCGAATATCTCGGCGGAAAGTGCGGCAAATACAGCAATCAAACCACGGTTAATTTGGAATAATAAAAAAAACAGCGCCATTATAAATTCCGGCGCTGTTTTTTATTTTTTGATTGCGTTTCTCAGATATTTGCCGGTATGGCTCTTTGCGTTAATCGCCACTTGTTCCGGCGTTCCGCTCGCCACAATTTCGCCTCCGCGGTCTCCGCCTTCCGGACCGAGATCGATCAGCCAGTCCGCGCATTTGATCACATCCAGATTGTGTTCGATCACCATTACGGTATTTCCCTGTGAGACCAATTTTTGCAGAACTTCAACCAATTTTTTCACATCTTCATAATGCAATCCTGTCGTCGGCTCATCGAGCAGATACAATGTTTTCGTCGTACTGCGCTTTGCCAATTCTTTACTCAGTTTTATTCGCTGAGCTTCTCCTCCGGACAGAGTGGTGGCTGATTGTCCGAGCGTCAGATAATCAAGTCCGACTAGATTTAACATTTTCAATTTGTCATAAATAAACGGAATGTCGCGGAAAAATAGTTCCGCTTCTTTGATTGTCATTTCCAGAATGTCGGCGATATTTTTTCCTTTGAAATGCACTTGCAATGTTTCTTTGTTGAATCGTTTTCCTTTGCAAACATCGCAGACAACTTCCACGCTCGGCAAAAAATGCATTTCAATTTCCAGACTGCCGCGTCCTTCGCAATGTTCGCACCGTCCGCTCGGTCGATTGAAGCTGAATCTTCCCGGCTTGTATCCGCGGATGCGCGCTTCCTCGGTGGCGGCGAAAATTTCACGGATATATTGCCATGCGCCGGTGTATGTTACGGGATTTGATCTGGGCGTTCGGCCGATCGCGTTCTGGTCTATTTTTATTATTTTATCAATGTATTCCAAGCCGGAAATTTTTTTGTGTTTCCCCACATGTTTATTCAGACGGAACAATTGATTGATCGCGCTTCGATATAAAATATCATGCATTAAAGTTGATTTACCCGAGCCGGAAACTCCGGTCAGACAGACGAATCGTCGGAGAGGTATTTCCACATCAATATTTTTCAAGTTGTGTTCTTCCGCGCCGGAGATTTTTATTTTCGGTAATTTATTATCAACCTTTCGCCGTTCGCGGGGCAGGGGAATGGATTGTTCTCCGCGCAGATATTGTCCGGTCAAAGATTTTTTTGCGCTTCCCTGCGTGGCGCAATCATCCGCCGTTTTCGACAATGGAATTTTTTCATCCAGAATGTTTTTCAGCGGACCGGAAAAAATAATTTCACCGCCGTTTTTCCCTGCAGACGGTCCGATATCAACGATCCAGTCGCTTTCCAGAATCGTATCTTCATCATGTTCCACCACTATTATGGTATTGCCGATATCGCAAAGTTCGCGTAAAGTTTTTACCAGCTGAGCATTGTCTTTTTGATGCAGTCCGATCGTCGGTTCATCGAGGATGTAGAGCGCTCCGACCAAGCGCGTACTGACTTGCGATGCCAGCCGAATTCTCTGCGCTTCTCCGCCGGACAGAGTGCCGGCTCGGCGATTCAAAGTGATGTAATGCAGTCCGACATTGAAGAGAAATTGCAACCGGTTTTTCAGTTCATTTAATATTACGCCGGAAATTTCTTTTTCCTGCTCGGACAAAGTTGAATCCAATTCCGCAATAAAAGTTTTTGCGTCCGTGATTGTCATTGCAGTCAATTCCCAAATGTTTTTCCCGTATATTTTCACGCTCAGCGCGTTTTCATTCAATCTTTTCCCATTGCAAACCGGACAAATTTCTTCGCTGAATAATTCTTTGGTTCCCAGTCCGGAGCAAGCTTCGCAATAACCGTAAGGACTGTTGAAACTGAAAAGCCGCGGTTCTATTTCCGGAAAACTGTAGCCGTCATTGGCGCATGAATATTCGGTGCTGAAAATTTTTTCTTCTCCGTCCGGATAAATTACGCCTGCCAGTCCGTTTGACAATTCGATCGCGTTTTCAATCGCTTCGGCCAATCTTTGCCGAAAGCTTTCATTTTCGGAAATTGTTTCAGGATTAAGAATGGTAATTTTGTCCATGATAATTTCAATCGAATGTTTTTTATATTTTGCCAGTTTGACGCGTTCGCTCAGTTTTTTGAATTTTCCGTCAATGCGCGCTTCCAGATAACCGCTGTTGTAAATGTCATAGAGCATTTGATAGTATTCTCCTTTTCTTCCGCGAACAACCGGAGAAAGAATTGTCATTTCCTTCAACTCAAATTGTTTCGTTGAAATTTTTTCGATAATTCGTTCAATCATTTCATCGCTTGTCATTTTTTCCAGCGCCGCACCGCAGATCGGACAAGCGGGTTTTCCGATTTTCGCGTACAGCACGCGCAAGTAATCGTAAATTTCCGTGATGGTCGCGACAGTTGATCGCGGATTGGCTGAATGCGCTTTTTGGTCAATGGAAATGGCAGGGGACAGTCCGCTTATTTCATCCACATCCGGTTTTTGCAAGCCTCCTAAAAATTGTCTGGCATAGGCTGACAAACTTTCCAAATATCGGCGCTGTCCTTCGGAAAAAATGGTATCAAAAGCAAGACTGGATTTTCCCGAACCGGAAAGTCCGGTGAAAACAATCATTTGATTGCGAGGAATTTCCAGATCGATATTTTTCAGATTATGTTCGCGCGCTCCTTTTATTGTGATTTTGTTTTCCATATTGCGTTGCTTGAATTGTATAAATGGAATGACGAGTACAACTGATTCAGTATAAGTTTTTCGCGGATTATTGTCAATTCTCGAATAATGGCGCAGAATCCCATAATTATACTGAATTTCATTGTTAATCCGGCTGTCTTTCAGTTTAGTCCATCTTCTTGTGAAATTTTGAAAATTACATTAAACTGTTTTTGAGAAATGAGATCTTTGACACAAGGAGGATCAGATGTATGATTTCGCGCCATATAAAGATTGCCTGAAGCATATCGCCGCTTCCGATGAAGCGGCTCGCCGGTTGAAGCCGGCGGAAGACGATGAAGATTTTCCGTATTTTGATGTAATTCCGCCGTATGAAATCGATGCTGACTTGAAAATTTCTCCCAGCAAAGCGCTCCGGCGTTTGCAAGGAAAAACCGTGGTTTACACTTTTGCCGGGGATATTCCAAGCAGTTCTGTCACAACGATCAATTTGCATATCAGGAATAGGCGCAGCCATTCGGATGAAAATGAAAGCGGAGCCGCAACCGCGGCCAGAGTTTTGGGATTGAATGTGGGACTGGTGCGAGCTGTAATGCGCGCGCACGATTTTGGACAAACCGCTTTCGGACATCTCGGAGAAAATTTTATTCGAGACAAGACCGGCGTGAAATTCGAACATAGCGATTGGAGCGTCATTGTCGCGGAAATGATTGAACGAAAAGGCCGCGGATTAAATTTGACGGTTCAAACTCTGGAGGGAATCGCATTTCACACGAGCGGAAAAAATAATGCCGCTCCTGACCACAGTCTGTCGCCTGAAACCAATTTGGTTCGGTTGGAAGACAAATTTTCCGCAATTTTTTCCGATGTGAATGACTCTTTTTTACGCCAACGGATCAACCCGAAGAAGCTCGATGAAATTCAGTCTCTGCTGAAATATTTCGGAGACAATCAGCGCAGCCGCATGCTGAGAGTTCATTTCGCGCTCGCGCGAGAGTCAGCGGCGCTGGGCTATGTTTCTTTTCACGAATGCGAAGAGGCGAAAAAATTCCATGAGCTAAAAACGCTCATGTACGACAATATTTATCTGGCGTTGGATCGAACTTGGTTGGATGAAATCCTGGCAAATGCGTACGAACGCATTGGGCAATTTGAAATTTGCAGCCGGATCGATCCGCTGGTGATCATCGCGCTCTGCACTGATCCGGAAGCGTTTCGGCTGGGTGACAAAAATTATCCGGCGAGCGAACAAGAGTTTAAAACTTTTTCCGTCGCGGAAATTATCGAGGAAAGCGGACAAGTCCTCGAAAAAATAGATCTGAAAAATTTGCCGAAATTGATCTGAAAAAAAACAACACAAGGCGCCGCGTAAACGCGAGACGCCTTTTATTATTGTTACGAATGCTACGAATTTACAAATGTTACGAATGGTTACGAAGTTACCACCGCAGCGTGCGAGATCCCGCTCACAGCGGCGATTTAGAATTTAGTATTTCGAATTTAGAATTTCAATTTTGCTACATGTTATGTGCTATGTGTTATGTGCTATGTGTTATGTGCTCCCTGCTCCCTGCTCCCTGCTCCCTGCTCCCTGCCGTTCTTCTTCAACAAATTTATTTCATCTCTCAATATCGCCGCCAATTCGAATTCCAAATTTTTCGCAGCGTCTTTCATCTGCTTTTCTTTGTCCTTGATAATTGCATCAATCGGACGATTATCTCCCAGCAAATCGATTTCAGTAATTTTTCTTCCGGTCTCGCTTTTATTGATATTTGTAGGCGCAAAATTTTGCGCCTCTGCGTTTCCGATTCCGAATTCTTCCAGAATATTTCGAATCGTTTTTTCAATCGTTTTCGGTGTAATGCCGTGTTTTTTGTTGTACGCCAGCTGAATTTTTCTGCGCCGCGCGGTTTCTTTCATTGCTTTTTTTATTGAATCGGTGATGCGATCCGCGTACATCAACACTTGGCCGTTTACATTTCTGGCGGCGCGGCCGATCGTTTGGATCAGGCTCGTTTCACTGCGTAGAAATCCTTCTTTGTCCGCATCGAGGATGGCGACCAGTGAAACTTCCGGCAAATCCAATCCTTCACGCAGGAGATTTACTCCGACCAGAACATCAATGTTTCCCTTTCTCAGCTCCATGATGATTTGTATTCTCTGCAAAGTTTTAATGTCGCTGTGCAAATATTTCACTTTCACTTTTTTCTTTTCCAAATATTCGCTCAGATCCTCAGCCATTCTTTTTGTGAGAGTTGTCACCAGTGTTCTTTCTCCCGATTTGATTCTGTCGTCTATCCTCTCCATTAAATCTTCAATTTGCGATTTTTCTCCTGTGATCGGCTTGATGATAATTTCCGGATCGATCAATCCGGTCGGACGGACAATCTGTTCCACGATTTGTTCGCTTTCATTTATTTCAAAATCGCTCGGCGTAGCTGAAACATAAATGGTTTGCTGAACGCGATTTTCAAATTCATCAAATTTAAGCGGCCGATTGTCGCGCGCGCTCGGCAATCTGAATCCGTGTTCCACCAGCACGTCTTTTCTGGATTTGTCTCCGAAATACATTCCGCGGATTTGCGAAACTGTCACATGAGATTCATCGATGACAGTCAGAAAATCCGGCGAACATTGATGCAAATAATCGAGAAGAGTGAAAGCAGGTTCTCCCGGAGCGCGTCCGTCAAAGTGGCGCGAATAATTTTCAATTCCATTGCAATATCCCAAATTTTCAATCATTTCCAAATCGTATTTTACTCGTCTGCTCAGCCGTTCATGTTCCAAAAGTTTTTTTCGTTTTTTCAATTCAGCCAATCTTTCTTCCAGCTCAGACCGGATGCTTTTTAATGCCGCCGCTTTTCCCTCCGCTCCGATGACATAATGTTTTGCCGGAAAAAACCAAGCATCCTGCAAATCGCTGAATTTTTTTCTGGAAACATGATCAATCAGTTCGATGGAATTTATTTTTTCGCTGATTTCACAGCGATAAATATTTTCCTCATTGACCGGCATTATTTCCAGCACTTGTCCGTGCAGGCGAAAAGTACCGCGTTTCAAATCAGCGGTCGTGCGTTGGAATTGCATCTCAATCAGCTGTTTCGTCAATTCTCGGCGGTCGAGCTTTTGATTTTTTGTAATATGCAAAACGATTTTTTCATATTCCTTTGGCGAGCCCAATCCGTAAATCGCGGAAACGGACGCGACAATTATTACATCTTTTCTCGTCATCAGCGCTTGCGTGCAGGCATGTCTCAGCCGATCGATTTCTTCATTGACCATTGCTTCTTTTTCAATGAAAGTGTCAGTGTTCGGCAGATACGCTTCCGGCTGGTAATAATCGTAATAGCTGACAAAATATTCGACCGCATTGTCCGGAAAAAATTCGCGAAATTCATTGCAGAGCTGAGCGGCCAGTGTTTTGTTGTGCGCGATGACCAGCGTGGGCTTTTGTTTTTTTTGAATGACATTGGCGATTGTAAATGTTTTCCCCGAACCGGTGACGCCGAGCAGTGTTTGTTTTTTGAATCCATTATCAAGACCGGCAACCAATTGTTCGATTGCTTTCGGCTGATCTCCTGCCGGTTTATAGTTTGATTTTAATTTGAATTTCATAAATTGATTAATGCTTTTTCCCTTATCGGTCTATCGATTGTTTCCAGCTAGAATAACATTTTTAAAATATTTTTGCAATGAAAAAATGAGCTGATTATTGAATACAGCTCATTTTGTTTTGCTCTCATCATTTTTTTTCGGCAATGGACGAGAGTGCGCAGGGGGGCGTCGAATAAACGTCTCGCGTCCCCGATGATGGCTGGATGAGTCATCACATTGTTCTTTTTTCAGAGCCGCTTCAATTTGTGCTGTTGTGAGAGGCATTGTTCTCAGATCTTCCTTTGTATCATCGGCTTGCGCATCAAAGTCAGCGAGCGGACCGCCGCATTTCCAGCAATGCTTCACTCGATCCTCTCTGGGCATGAGAATTTCACATTCCGGACAAAATTTTTGTCCTGGCATTTCCCCCTCCTGGTTGTTCAATTTAAATATTATAGTATTGTATATTTTTGTCAATTTAGCATAAAAGTTATTAAGCTAAGCATTCTTGACAGTTGGAGTCGTTTCCGATATAATACACTCTTGTTGTGGCAACGGAAAAAGCCATGGGAGGCATTCATGGGAAAGAAGATGGAGGTTCGGCTAAACGAAGCGAATATCTCGCAAAGAGCAATGGGCTTGACGAAAATCTTGTGGCCATTGATTCCTGCGGACGTTGATATGTTGAAATTATGGTATTGGGATGGGCATTTCAACGGATTGTTTTCTTGGCTCAGGGATTTTACGGAAGAATATTTGACCTCAGTGTTTCGTTACGAGAAAAAGTTGATTATCTCGGTTCAGAATTTCCATTATTATGGATTTGATTCCGTAGCTGATGCGATGAGAAGGCTGGCTTTGTTGGATCAGGCCTGGAAAGGCCATGTCAAAGTGGAGTCAGTCTACGATGAAGGTGAAGATCTTCTCAAGATCACCTTCAAAATGGGTTGAAATTAAGGCTTGCCCTGAAACTTCGGGCAGGCCTTTAATTATTTAAAATCATTGATTATTTGTAATAATCTGTTAGAATGTTTATAATAAATTTGGTTCAGTAATCCTTGGGTCGGTACCAAAGCGGTTCCCGCAGCGTGCGGGATAAACAAATGGGGCAGAGGAGCGACCTTGGAAAATTGAAGAACAAAAAGTTGATATAAATTATTATATTATTTGGGTCGGTACCAAAGCGGTCAAATGGGGCAGACTGTAAATCTGCTGGCCTTGTGCCTTCGGTGGTTCGATCCCACCCCGGCCCACCACAAAGTTCAATGAAGTATAAAATTTACATTTTGCACAGTTCGAAAATCAATCGTTACTATATCGGTCATACTGCGGATATTGAAAAAAG
>JAHIRY010000033.1 GCA_018818405.1 Patescibacteria group bacterium
CCGGACTTTGGTTGATATTGGAATCAATGGTTCTCGCGGGAATTATTATTTACGGTTAAGCTGATTTATAATCGGTTAAAACATTTACGCGACGGATTAAAAACCGCCGCGGATTTTTTTATTAAAAAAGACTCGGGAATTTTCTCCCGAGCCGTTTGAACGCAAGCTCTTTCATGCGAAAAAAATCTTGATGATTTCGTAGTGAAGATCCGTGCTGACCGTCACTGATGAATCAACAATGCCACGCATCCTCAGCTTTGTTTTCTGATCAAGTTCCACTGATTTGATTTCCCGCAAAATGTGCAGAGCGATTTCCTTCCACCGCCAGCGAAACCACCAGCGATCGGATTTGTATCGTTTCAACGCCCATTCGAACAATCCGACCAAAACCTCGCCTTCGGCTTTCTTTTCCATGGAATCCTCCTGAAGTTAATCCAGATGTAAATCCCTCGATTTGATTTCTCTATTCAATCCGATTGTTATCAAACATGACTTTATTACAAAACGCGGTCATTGTCAAGAGAAATCATTGCAAACAAGCTTAATTCGAAATAAAACGGTTCAATCGAAAATTTTATCAACAATTACTGAAATTTTTCCTTTTCTCACGGCAAACGGTTTGGTAAACTATACGCATATGAAATCAGCCATCATCCATGACCACTTTGCGCAGGACGGCGGAGCGGAACGAGTCGCGCGCGCGCTACTCTCTCTTTTTCCGGAAAGTCCGGTTTTTACCATTGTCCATGACAAGAAAATTTTTGATGATGAAAATTTCAACCAAAATGTAAAAACCTCATTTATTCAAAAAATTCCTCTCGGCGTGCGCAAATACCAATGGTTTCTCTCGATCATGCCGACAGCGACGGAAAGCTACAATCTCAATGATTATAATCTGCTGATTTCCAGCTCATCCATTTTTTCAAAAGGAATAATCACGCCGCCGAATGCAACGCACATTTGCTATTGCCACACTCCGCCCAGATTTCTCTGGACAGACTGCCACAATTATTTGAAAGAATTGAAACAAAATTTTTTCATCAAAAAATTCATTCCTTTTTTCCTGACAAATCTGAGGATGTGGGACAAACTGGCGGCTGAACGAGTTGATTATTTTATCGCCAATTCTCTTGAAGTGCAAAAAAGAATAAAAAAATATTATAATCGCGAAAGCATTGTAATTCATCCTCCGGTGGAAACCTCAAAGTTCCGCATTTCGGAAAGCATTGGCGATTATTTTCTCGCCGGCGGACGAATGGTCGGCTACAAACGATTTGATTTGATTGTAAAAGCTTTTAACCGGCTGAACATTCCGCTGAAAATATTCGGCGGCGGACCGCTCCTGAAAATATTAAAATCTTCCGCCCGGCCGAACATTCAATTCCTCGGCAAAATTTCCGAAGAAAACAAAATAAAAATTTTCTCCCGCTGCCGCGCGTTTCTAAATCCGCAATTCGAAGATTTCGGAATAACGGCGATCGAAGCAATGGCCTCGGGCAGACCGGTCATCGCGTATCGATCCGGCGGCGCGCTGGAAACGGTTGTCGAGGGAAAAACCGGAACTTTTTTCGAAGAACAAACTTGGGAAGATCTGGCTGACAAAATTCTGCGATTTGATAATAAAAATTACAATCCCGCGGAAATAAAAAAACATGCCGAACAATTTGATATTTCCGTATTCAATGAAAAAATTTTGGAATTTGTCGGTTCAATATATCCGGACACAAACAAAAGCATAAGTTGATTTCTAAAAAAAATGAACATTGCCATCGACATTCGCGCGCTAATGGAAAAAGAACTGACCGGCGTCGGAGAATATACTCTGAATTTGCTGACGCATTTGTTCGACCAAGATAATACAAACCAATATTATCTTTTTTATAATTCCGCGAAAAAGGAAATCGCTCTGCCGAAATTTGATTTTGAAAATGTTCATTACTGCGGCTTTCATTGGCCGAACAAACTGCTCAATTTTTCTCTCGTCTTTTTCAAATGGCCGAAGCTGGACAAATGGATTGAAAGAAAATACAAAACGCCGAAAATTGATCTCTTTTTCTTTCCCAACATTTCATTTCTCGCGACAGAATGTCCGTACATAATCACCGCTCACGATATCAGCTTTGAATTGTTTCCCGAATTTCTGTCATTGAAAAGAAAACTGTGGCATCGAATAATTTCACCCGGAAAACAATATGCAAAATCATCGCGCGTAATCGCGGTTTCCGCAAACACCAAAATCGATTTGGCGCGGCAATATGAAATCAATCCGGAAAAAATTAAAACGATTCATTCCGGAATAACCTCCAATTTCCGGCCGCTCCCCGACTCTCATCCCTCTCTGAAAAAAATCAAAAAAAAATACGGCTTGCCGGAAAAATTCTTTCTATTCCTGGGAACGATCGAACCTCGCAAAAACCTGGAAACGCTCGTTTCCTCATTTGATTTGTTCTGCCGCAAAAACAAAAAATACTCCTTGGTTGTCACCGGAAAACACGGATGGAAATGCAAAAAATTGCTGAACAACATAAATCAATTCAATCGAGAAAATGAAAACAAAATAATTCTCACCGGTTTTATTCCGAACAAAGAAAAAATTTTCTTGTACAATCTGGCGGAATTATTCGTCTATCCGTCTTTTTACGAAGGATTCGGATTTCCTCCGCTCGAAGCCATGGCTTGCGGCTGTCCTGTCATCACTTCAAACAATTCATCGCTCACGGAAATTTGCAGGGATTCGGCGATTCTCATTGATCCGAACAACACGGAAGATTTGCATAAATCATTTGAACAAGCGATTGAAAACAGAGAATTTTACAAGAGAAAAGGCATTGAAAAAGCAACAAGCTTCAACTGGTCGGAAACCGCAAAAAAATATCAACTCGCTTGGCGGCAAATGAATAAATAAAATCAGTCCGATCCGCGATATCGCGAATCGCATTGAGGGATTGCGAAAACATTAAGCTTTGGCAGGAAGAACAGAGTAGACTCGCCCAAGAAAAAAATGCTGAAACGCGACAAAAAATAGAGGCTAGTGAAAAAATGATTACCGCCACACTGGAAGAGCGCGGAATAAAATTCCGCAATGATTACGATAGCGCGCATTTCCAGTTCGCGGACGGCTCGAAACTGGTCATCAAAGGCTCGATTCGCAGCGTCAATTTTCATCAACCGAAAGATTCATAAAATCTTCAATTTACCGCGGGCGGTTGCAGAGCAACTGCCCGATTTTTTTTCAACCAATCAAAAACGCCGCTCCTCTCTTTGGAGCGGCGTTTCAATTTTTACAGCGCAAACTAATTCAGCACAAAAATATAAAAATTCAAAATCATTGCCAATGAAACCCAGAGAATATATGGAATCATCAAAAAACCGGCAGTCTTTGAAATTTTGAAAAAATAAATTATTGTCGCCAGAATTGCCAGCCACAAAATTATTATTTCAACAAAACCCGAAATCGGCGAGCGCAATCCGAAAAACAAAACAGACCAAAGAGCGTTCAATCCCAGCTGAATTCCGAAAATCCAAAGCGCGGTTTTTTTATTTTTCGATTTTTCGCCGTTTGTCCAAACGAGATACAACGCGCAGCCCATCAAAAAAAACAACGCGATCCAAACCGGCGCGAACAGCCAATTCGGCGGAGTGAAAAAAGGTTTTGCCAATGCCGGATACCATTCTTTCACTGATGCAGAAGTGAACATTGAACCGATTCCGCCGATAGATTGGCAAATAACCAAGGAAATGATCAATTTTAATAAATTTCTTTTTTTCATTTTTTTTATTTTAAAAATTATTTCTGAAATTTTTTCTGGCAATCGATGGCGATTCCAATGCATTCCTCGGGATCGTATCCCAAATCATCGCACCATCGAATCGTGGAAAATATTATATTGCCCAATTCTTTTTTCAATTCTTCATCAGAATGCAAAACCAAATCTTTCGCCGCATTGCGTTCATATCGGCAAATATCGCCGAAAACCTTTCCCAGGTGCACGATTATTTGCGAAAGATTCAATTTATTTCCCGGCCAAATTTCTTTTCCTTGATTTAATAATTGTTTGATTTCCATATTTTTTTTATTAATATTTCACACAAATTACGCCGTCCGCGGATCCCCGCGTCCACGTATGGAACAAAAAATTTTGTTCCCCATTTCGCATCATATCATCGGTGATTTCGTATGCGTTATGCGGAACGAAAAATAAAAACATTTATTCCCGACATTCGCGTCATATCATCGTCGGTTTCGTATGCGTTATGCGGAACGGGGAACAAAATTTTTTGTTCCGTACGTGGACGTTAGAATAATTATTTATTGTTTAAATCGCGCCGCCAATTCGCCGGATTGTTGCGGATATATTTGCGAATATTATTTAAACATTGTTCATCCCAAATTATACAATCATAAAATGATTTTTGCCATTGAAAACATCTATTATTATCACGAAAATATTTTGTCACGCCGATTTTGAAACCTCGAATAATCGCTGGCAATGAACGCGATAATTTCGTTTGCCATGGGATTTGCGCGGGATTAACATTGTCGTAAAAAATAAAATCATTCACAATTTCCGTCCGCAGTGGGGAACAAAAATTTTTGTTCCCAATATTCGCATTGTTTTCCAACGCATTGTTGTTGTTGTTGACGACGACGGTTTTGCGTGCGTTATTGCGGAGGGTGGAACAAAGATTTTTGTTCCCTGCTGTTTCGGTGTTATTCGAAACGATTTCTATAATGCCGTGGACATGATTCGGCATTACAACAAATTCATCCAATTCAACGGCTGGAAAATGCCGCGGTATTTCCCGCCAACATTTTTTCGCGATTCTTCCGTATTCATTCAAAATCATTTTCTCGTTTTTTACATTTCCAAATAATTCTTCCTTGTTCTTCGTGCAAATCGTCACAAAATACAAACCATTTTGGGAATAATCGTAATTTTGCAATCTGTTTCGTTTTCTTTCTCTGAAATCCATTTTTTTATGCCGCGTTTTTTATTTATCAATTGCATTTTCAATGATTGGATTGATAAAATCCATGGTCATATTATTTTCATTATGACCGACGGGCTTGCACGCGTATTGCGGCGTGGGGAACAAAGTTTTTTGTTCCCTGCGGTTATTTATGATGTTAAATCACACAATTGATCGCAAACACTGACAACTTCGCCGAATTATCAACAATTATGCTATAATTCTATCAACATTCCACTGGTTTTCGCTTATTTAAACTTTACCAGAAATGCGGTAAAAACAAAACCATGAAAATCGCAATCGACGCCCGTCCTTCGGCTGACTCAGGACGAGAATATAATTAAAATCTATGATAATTGCAATCGATTCTCGAATGTACGGCAATGAACAATGCACCGGAATCGGAACATACATTCAGAAACTGACTGATAATATTTTTCAAATTGACAAAAAAAACGAATACATCATGTTCATGCGCGAACCGGAATTTTCAAGATTCAATCCGCCGAACGAACGGGTAAAAAAAATTCTGGCAACTCAGCGATGGTACAGCTACGGAGAACAATTAATTCTGCCGTTTCAATTGATGAAAGAAAAATTCGACTTGATTCATTATCCGCATTTCAATTCTCCTATTTTGTTTCCGGCAAAATCCGTTTGCACCATCCACGACATCACTCCGTTGCATTTCCCCGGACACAAAATGAAATCAATAATTCGCCGGCTCGGCTACAAAGCGGTTTTCAACGCGACACTCCGAAAAGCGAGCAAAATAATCGCTGTTTCCGAGAGCACGAAACAAGGAATAATCGAACATTTTTCCATTGATCCGAAGAAAATAAATGTGACATACGAAGGTGTGGATGAACGCTTCCGAATTATTGATAAAAATGATATAATTTATAAGACAAAAGAAAAATTCGGCATTGCCAAACCGTACATTTTTTATGTCGGCGTTTGGCGCAGCCACAAGAACATTGAAACTCTGGTTCGCGCGTTCGATATTTTGAGAAAAAAATACAAAATTCAACATCAGCTGGTCATCGGAGGACGGGAAGATTTGCATTTCACGGAAGTTCGAAAAACAATCAAGGCGTCGCCGAACAAAACCGACATTATCACTCCGGGATTCATATCTGACAATGATCTGCCGAAACTTTATAACGGAGCCGAAGTTTTCGTTCTTCCGTCATTCATCGAAGGATTCGGAATTATCGCCATCGAGGCGCAATCCTGCGGCTGTCCGGTGGTTTCGACAAATACCGCTTCAATGCCCGAAGTGCTGGCTGATTCCGCGCTATTCTTCAATCCGCGCAAAGCTGAGGAAATGGCAGAACAAATTTACAAAATTTTAAACGATCAAAACTTGAAAAAAGAAATCATACGAAAAGGACTGGCAAACGCTTCCCGATTCAGCTGGGAAAAATGCGCTGAGCAGACGATCGCGATTTATGAAGAATTCGATCCCGGAAAAAACAAATGCATTTCATCGTCCGTTTCATAATTTGCGGTTTAAATAAAACAATGATTATTCGATTGCGATAAAAAAATCAATTATGCGGGATAAAAACAAAACACAACTTTCTCTCAATCATCTGCAAAACGAAATCGATGATATGATCGAAAAATGCTCGCCGGATCAGACCAACAAGGAAATAGAGCGAACGATAGTGAACGAACTGTCGCGTGTTTTGCCGAAAAATGAAAAAATCACCGCTTCCAATTCGGGACTCATCGTGAGAAATACCGCCGGCTCGCATCGGCATTCTCCTTTCGTTTTGGATCTGAACGCAATGGTCAGAGAAAAACGAAAAAAACTCGAAAAAAAGAAAAAAGTCAGCCGCTATCTGAAAACGGCCAGTAAAAAAAATCCTCGCGCGAAAAAACAAAAAACCTCATTGAAAACCGAAGGCAAATTAGTCTCCGGCAAATTAACGAATTCCAAAAAAATCAAGGAATACGAAAATCAATTTACAAAAGATTCATTTTTTTCATTTCATCTGCCGGTCAACTGGAAATATTCGCTTGTGCTTTTTTCGACCGTTTGCTTTCTGCTGATTGTTCCAATCAATGTCGCCGGTTATTACAAAAACATAAGACAATCGCAAAAAGAAGCGGCCTCTCGCGCGAACAATGCGTATGAAGATCTGAAAATCGCCGGCCGCGCGCTGGCTGACAATGATCTCTTGTTCGCGGATGAACATTTCAGCGACGCAAAATACAATTTTAGCTTGGCGAAAAATGAATTGGACAATATAAATTCCGCGTTGCAAGTCATTCTGAAAATAATTCCCGCCGATTCTGCAAATCTCGCCGATGCCGAATATTTATTGAATGCCGGCGAAAAAATTTCTTCGCTCGGACAAAAATTAACGGAAACGATTAACGGTTTTGCGGCTGCAAACGGAGAAACAACCGTGAAAAAATTGGAAATATTCCGGACAAATCTTCAGCCGATTATTGACGACCTGGATGCGACCAACAATTATCTAAATAAAATCCGGCCGGAAGCCATTCCCGAAGAAAAAAGAGAACAATTCAGTCTCATAAAACAATCCATTTCCCTTCTCCTGAATGATCTCAATGAACTTAACAGCTTGTCCAATACATTTTTCCATATTCTCGGCAAGGATTATCAGCGCCGCTATCTTTTCGTTTTTCAGAACAACAATGAAATTCGCGCAACCGGCGGATTTCTGGGAAGTTTCGCGCTCGTGGACATTGATCAGGGAGAAATAAAAAACATTGAAATTCCCGGCGGCGGAACATACGATCTCCAAGGTTCTCTTCGCGAAAAGAAAATCTCGCCCGAGCCGATGCATCTGGTGAACGCGCTCTGGCAAATGCAAGATGCCAATTGGTTTCCCGATTTTCCGACATCAGCGCAAAAAATAAAATGGTTTTTTGAAAAATCCGGCGGTCCGACCGTTGACGGCGTTATAGCGATCAACGCTTCCATGATTCCGAGATTGCTCTCCACTGCCGGCGCGATCGAAATGCCGGAATATGGCAAAACATTGACTGCGGCGAATTTCATTGAAGAAACGCAAAAAGCGGTTGAATTTGAATATGACAAAACCGAAAACAAACCGAAACAGATTCTGAGCGACATGGCGCCGAAACTGATCGAAAAAATATTTTCCGCCAAAGGACAAAACCTGCTCGACATAATGAAAACATTCAAACTCGGATTGAATGAAAAAGAAATTCAATTCTATTTCACCAATGCCGCGGTCGAGGAAAAAATAACATCTTACAATTGGGGCGGAGAAATAAAAGACAGCACTCTGGATTATCTGTCCGTTATAAATACGAATATCCGCGGCTACAAAACGGACGGATTCATCAAACAAAACATTAATTTGGTTTCTGACATAAATTCGAACGGAGAAATAATAAATCGATTAACAATAGAACGAAAGCATACCGGCGATCCGAACGATGTTTTCGGCAAAGAATCAAACATTGATTATCTACGAGTCTATGTTCCGGCCGGCAGTGAATTGCTCTCAGCCTCCGGATTCGGCGAAATTCCGGCTGACAAATTCGAAGCTCCGGAAGATTCCTGGGAAGCGGACGAATTCCTGGCGGAAATTCAAGGCGAAATTTACATTGATCCGAAAAGCGGAACTTCGATCAACAATGAATTCAACAAAACCGTTTTCGGCAATTGGATTCAGACCGATGCGGGAGAAACAAAACTTATTACAATCAAATACAAATTGCCGTTCACATTCAAACTTCCGGAAAAACAATCAATCATCGATATTATAAAAAACAAGGACAATGAAACTTTTTATTCTTTGTTCATCCAGAAGCAATCGGGCGGCCAAAACATCAACTGCAATGTCAGCATCAATCTGCCGGCAGGACTTTCATTGAAATGGCTATATCCGTCGGGATTGACGCAAAATCAAAACCTATTAAACTATAATACTCCATTAAACCAAGATGAATTAATCGGATTAGTTGTTGAATAATTTTAAAAAACATGCGCAATTTAAAATTCAAAGAAAAACCGATCGAAGACGAAGAAAATAATCCGATCGAAGAACTTCTCAACATTTACAATGAAAGCGAGGAACCAGAGGCTCCGGAAAAAAACAAACAGGAAAAAGAACAAGAGCACTTTCCTCTGCGAATGCTGATCGAAAAAAATCGCCGCAAACAAAGAAACAAAATTCTTCTTTATATTTTGTCATTTATTGTAATCCTGACGAGCGCGGCAGCTGCGGGATTTTTTTATTTCAGCCAATATTCCGGCTGGCAGGAAGACAATGTGATGTTGGAAATAAGCGGACCGGAAAAAAGCAAACTCGGCGAAACATTCGACTATCTGATCAAATACCACAACCTGGGAGAAACGGAAATTCAAAACGCGCGGCTGTATGTGCAATATCCGCACGGATTTATTTTTGAATCAGCTGATCCGGCGGAAGAAAATTACCACTGGGTTCTCGGCAATCTGGCTTTCAACGACAGCGGAGAAATAAAAATAACGGGAAAAATAATCGATGAGCTGAGCAGAGAACAAAAAATTTCCGCGACTTTGAATTTTGTTCCGGCTAATTTCAATTCAGAATTTTCGCGCAAAGCCGCATTTAATACTGCGATCGAATCGCCGAGCATTGAAATTCTGAGCAATATACCGAGCACCACCATTCTCGGCCAAAAACAAAACATAACAATCAAAATAAAAAATACCGGAACAATCGATTTTACAGCGCCGAAAATAGTTTTGAACGCGCCGCCGCAATTAAATATCCAATCTACCAAACCAACCACTGGAGAAGACCGCGAATGGATTTTGCCGAATATTGAAGCAATGTCTGAAGGCGAAGAAATCCAAATTGAAGCTGTTTTCCCGGCTGATATGAAATTTGAAAATGAAGAAGCGCGCGAATTCGAATTTCCGATTCAATTCCAACTGCCCGGAGCCGAAGGACAATATTATATTGCAAAGGAACAAATATTTTCCACGAAAATAGTCGATCAGGCTGTCACCGCGCACTTGATTGTCAATGGCTCGACTGAAAATAAACATATTGAATTCGGTTCCAATCTAACTTTTTCCGTTATCACCAAAAATAACAGCGAAGAAACCTACAACAACATTAAAATCAAAGCGGTTCTAGCCGGCGCGCCGGTGGATATTCTTGATTGGCAAAAAATAGAAGATGAAAATTACGGAAAAATTCAAAAAACCGATTTGGGGAAAGAAATTGTCTGGTCAAAATCTCAAATCACCGAGCTGGCGAAATTTTCAAAGGGAAACGAACAAATGATTACTTTCAAACTGCCGATAAAATCTTTTGATGATTTAAAAGACACAACCGATCTGACAGATCTCGCGCAAACTGCGATCGACGCTTTTGCCATTATCGAATTGGCTGAAACGCCGGAAGCGGGAATTCCGCCGATTCAGAGCAGTCCGATCAAATTGATTCTGGACACAAATCTCGATCTCGGCTCAAAAGCGCTGTTCTACTACTCTGACGGAACGCAGATCGGCAGCGGACCTTTTCCTCCCAGAGTCGATCAAACGACAAAATTGCAAATTTTCTGGGACATTTCAAATGATTTGCATGAACTTTCCGACATCAGCGTCACAACCGAACTTCCGAAATATGTGCAATGGACGGGCAGTGAAAAAATTTCCGCCGGCGCGATTTCATTTGACGAAAACACAAGAAAATTAACCTGGACAATCAATCGATTACCCGCTTCCGCCAAAGAAGCGCACGCGAACTTTGGAATCGAATTCACGCCAACGAAAAATGATTTGGGGAATGTCGTAAAACTGACCGGCAATGTCACACTGTCGGCAAAAGACACTGTCACTGACAATGTAATCGTAAAAACAAAAAATATTATTACTTCCGTTCTCGATCAAGATCCGATGGCGGAAAGCCAAGGATTTGTTATTCCTTAAAAATTACGGAAACCGTCAATAACAACGAAACGCGGAAAAAACAATCGCATTCGCTTGCGAAAACGTAAGGAACAAAAAACTTTGTTCCCCGCTTCGCACAAACGCACGCGAAACCGTCAACACCAATAAAATCCGGCAAAAAATCGCATACGATAATAAAATGTAGGGAACAAAGTTTTTTGTTCCCTACGTTTTTTTTATTTTTGCGTTTTTTCATGCGATTTATTTTTCGTTGTGCCGTTAAAAAAAAAACGGGAATCCGCGTCGCGCGAATTCCCTGTTTCGTTGTTGGTTTGTTTCACTTCTTTCTTTTTTTTGCCTCCTCCTTCAACTTTTTGTCCATTTGCTTCTTGCACTTCGCCGACTGGTTGCAGCCGGATCGTCCGCAATATCGACAGACTACCTGAGTCATTTGCCCTCCTTCTCTTTCAACTTCAACAAACAATCACTTATTTACTAAAGTTAAAAGGGAATCACCAGATTCCCAGTATTGGCAAGACAAGCATTGTTGCCAAAATATTCGGAAATTGATTGTCTTCTCTCCTCAAAAAAACAATCAATTCCAAATCAACAAAAAAGTATAACAAATAAACAAAATTTTGTCAAGAGCTGCTGATTCAGCTCTTTTCAAATATGCTTTTTTTGTTTATATTTAGACAATTTAGATAGTGTCAATAAACGCGAACAATTTACTCGAAAAAGAAAAGCCGCCTCGCCACGGGCGAGACGGCACTATATTCAAGCGAAAGGCAGAAGCTTATTCCACCTTTTTTTCGAGAGAAAGCTCATTTATCGGAAGAAATCTCTTCAATTTATTGAATAACCCGAAAATTCTCCTATTATACGGCATCAGCGAGTCGAAGTAATGAAGCTCCGAACCGCCGGAATCCGTGTCCCACCGGCACTCGCCTTCATGTCCGGATAGAAATATCAGCTCCCGATGGTGGCGGCATTCGATGACTCGCCTTTTTCCCTTCAAATTACCTTTCTCGTAATTCTCCATAAAGCTAATATTTGCCACCCAATGCTCGTCCGGGACAACCTGCAGCTCGAAAAACCTTTCTGACGCCCATTCCTCTTTGCCCCAGTAAAAGTTGATTGAAATCCACGGATTGCACTCGGACGGCGTACTCTCACAGGTAATAGTCCCGTAAAAAAAGAAACGCCGATCTCCACATCTCAGATTCCAGACGAAATTCTCCATTCCCTCGTAAATCTCTATGGAAGTCTCCCCTTCCGCCTTTGCGCGGAAATACGGCACTTCCTCTTCGTTGATCTTCTGCAAAGGCTCTTTGCAAAGCCCCGCCGCCCTCATTCCCTCCAGATCTTCCAGAGCGCGCTCAGCGCTCCTCAGGCTGGAAAAAACCCGCTTATCATGCTCTTCCTGCGCACAAGCAACGAAGAACACGAGAGACAGCACGAGAACCATGAAACGCTTCATTTCCATGACATCCTCCAATCTGTTCGGAAATCCATCACAATTATACTATTTTTAACCGTTTTGTCAATCCTTCCTCTCAGGAAAAGACACAAAGCAAAACCATATTTCGCTAAATTAAGCGACACAAACAGTCTCAAAATTTACTTCTACAATCACCTAACATTGACAAAACTCAAAAATTTTGTTATAGTGATGTGTTGCCCGGAGAAAGCTCCACTTCGGAGCTTGGCAAAGGAGAGTGGCGATGAGAGTTCCAAAACAACAGATCAGGAGATTGCAGCGTGAAATTTTGAGAATTCTGGCGGCAGAAATTCTGGCGAGTATGTTTGGAGGGAACGGGCTGACGCAGTTGCCTATTCCCGAAGAACATCCGGACGAAATCAACATCCACTGAAAAAAAATTCCGCGCTGATCATCAGTGAACAGTCGCGGAAAAAAAATTCATGAAGGACGCAGTAACGACGGCCGTGTGCATGCACCGGCCGCTTTTTTTATTTTGCGGAAAGAAACTCCTGGCTCATCTGCCACAACAAATCAAACAAAGATAAAAAACTTCCGTAAACCATTTTGTCCTCAATGAGAACACCCATGCTCAAATCCGTTCCCACCGGCTTATTGATAAAAACTTTGTTGCTGTATAATATTATTTCAATTTCAAAATCATTTAATTTAAAAAATCGCCAAGCGCTGTTTCGCGCTTTAAACGCAGTCGGCAAAACCATGTTCTTTTCCGACATGTAAATCACTTTTAGAAAATTCAAATTTTTAATTATCCGCGAAAATACTTCGTCTTCTTCCGCCTGCTCCAATTTCGGAGAAATCGTACAAACAGTATCAGGATGAGATTTTATCAAATCATTGCGCCACAGCGCCAGACCCGCCTCTCCCTCGAAAAAACGCACGCGCGGCTTGTCAAACTTCGCATTGTAAATCGCTTCCAGATCAGGCATCAGCCGGGAAAAAGTTTGCTCCAATGTTTCAATTTTATTTTTTCTCTCCGACAAAATATCCAAAATTCTCTGCGGCCGTTCCGCCATAAACATTGTCTTGTTAGACTTCTCCACTCTGCTTACAAGTCCTTGTTTCAACAAAGATTCCAACTGAATATATGTTGTCGCGCGATTGATTCCTGATTTTCTGGAAATGTCCTGCACGGTCGCCATTCCGAGCTCCATTGACGCCAAATAAACTTTTATTTCTTTTTCGCTTAATCCGATTTTTTTTAATTTTTCTTCGAGCATAAAATTTTTATTAGGAAATATATAATTTTTTTATATCGACTCAGCCAATCCCCACAATGCCTGAAAAAGCAATGCCAATGTCTGTGAAAACAAAGCGTCATCTATGAGCAGACAATCTTTTTCGCGCGCAATGTAAACATTATTCCCGACAATCAATATTTCGCACAAAAAACCGAATCTCTCGCTCGACAAATATTTCATTCTGAATTTTTCATTTTCCAGGAACGGCATTATCCGAGGATCCACGATTTTATTATTTGCAACATACAGAACTCTGAATTTTTCCGTGGAATCAATCAAACTTTGAATGTATCGCTTGTTAATGTATTTGTTGAATTGCTGATAATTAAAAATATTCAAAATTTCCAATGCCCTTACATTCAAAATTTCCGCTCGAATTTTCTCCAGATCGGAATTATTCTCATAATACTTCACAGACGGTTTTTCCTTTGCCAGATTGTAAATGCAATCCAATTCCGGCAAAATTTGTTCCAGCAATTCCCGCTTGCGGCGTATTTCATTTTCTTCCCGCTCGTAAATGTATTTCAATTTTTCCGGCTTTTCCGCCACATAATAAATTTTTCCGTTTCTTTCCACCGCATTGATCAATCCGCGGCAAATCATATTTTTGATGTAAGTGTAAGCGCTCGTCCGATTGATCAGCGCCTTTTCCGATATTTCCTGCACCGAGGCATAACCGAGCTGCAATGCGGCGATGTAAACCTCAGCTTCCTTGTTCGACATTCCGAATGCGAGTAATTCTTGCGCTAACAACATATTTTAACTCTGTCTGAGAAATTAGTTGGTATAACTCTAATTCCTTTTATTTAAGATGAAAAAAAATTCAAAATATCCTCTGCAATTTCTTCTAAATTCCAAGTATGTTTAATATGAGACTTCTTCTTTCGATTTCCCTCAACTTCGTGATAATGTAAACCGTGTTTATTATCAAAATCATAATAACGCAAACTTTGCTTTTTATTATCGGTCAACTGAATGGAATATTTTTTAAGATTATCAGCGGCATCATATTGTTCTGAAATATAAAGATATCCCTCAACATTATTTCTAGCTGAAATCGATTGAATCGCACTCGTCATTAGATTAGACTTACTACTCGATTTATCCCAAAGTAATCGGCCAAAACAAACTGTATTGTCTTCAATCTTAATTTCATAATTTAATCGATCGAAAGCCTTCGCCAAATCATCACGAATTTGAATTTTGTTCATCATATGAAAATCATTTCATCCAACCTCATTATAACAAAAATAAAATAATTGTTATAATTTTCTGACATCACTTCCCTTTCGCATCAGACAATCAATAAATTGATTTGCTAAAAACAATTAACAATAATCAATCAAAACTGTCCACGGAAAAATTTTCCATTAGAAATTTTTACACTTATAATTAAAGTAGGAAAGCGATTTCCTAAAAAAATTCACCGGAGGTGATAAAATGCTCTCTTCACAAAGAAAACAAAAACAAGAATTTTTGCGAACGATCCTGCTTTTCATGATCTGGAATTACAGAACGGGAATTTCAATGAAAATTCCAAAAATTGCCTGCGGACCGACCGGACTTTGCGCTGATTCGGCGAATATCATTTGCGGAAAGGAAAATCAATTTTGATGCGAGAATTATAAGTGGTCCTATCATTTCTCATAATGATGGGGCTTTTTCTTTTACAAAAAAAACAGGACAGCTCAGCGCCGTCCCGTTCACTTTTCTTAAACAACAATATTCACCAATTTTCCTTTTACATAAATAATTTTTTTCGGTTCTTTTCCCTCCAAAAACTTCCGCGCTTTTTCACTTTCCTTTGCCATCGTTTTCACTTCATTCTCATCAATATCCGCGCTCACTACCAATTTATCGCGAAGTTTTCCATTGATCTGAACCACGATTTCCATTTCTTCATCAACAATCAAACTCGCGTCATATTCCGGCCATTTTTCTCGGAAAATGGAATCATTGTTGCCAAGTGAATTCCAGAGCTCTTCCGCCAGATGCGGAGCGAACGGAGACAACAACTGTAAAAATATTTGAAATGATTTTTTCGAACAGCCTTTTTCCTGAATCTTATTTACGAAAATCATCATTGTGGAAACAGCGGTATTGAAATGTCTTTTCTCAATATCATCGGAAATTTTCTTGATTGATTTGTGCAAAAGCGAAATAATTTCCCTTCCTTCATTCTCATTCCAATTATCAAAAGAATAAATCTTTTCCAAAAATCTGCGAATTCCGCGCACGCCGTTCAAATCCCAGGCAACCGGCTGATCATACGGCCCCATGAACATTTCATACAATCGCAAAACATCAGCTCCGTATTCCTCGACAAGCTCATCCGGATTGATCACATTTCCGCGCGATTTTGACATTTTTTGTCCGTCGGGCGCGAGAATCATTCCATGTGAAATGCGTTTGTAATACGGTTCTGAAACCGGCGAAACATTGATGTCATATAAAAATTTATTCCAAAATCGCGAGTAAAGCAAATGCAAAGTCGTGTGTTCCATTCCGCCATTATACAAATCAACCGGCATCCAATACTTTAATTTTTCAGAATCCGCCAATTGCTTCTTGTTCTTCGGATCAATATATCGCAGAAAATACCAAGAACTGCCAGCCCAATTCGGCATTGTGTCAGTCTCGCGCCTCGCAGGACTGCCGCAGTCCGGACAAGTCGTTTTCACCCAATAATCAATCGAGGCCAGCGGAGATTCTCCGGTATCAGTCGGTTCATAGCGCTCCACCATTGGCAATTCCAGCGGCAAATCTTTTTCCGGCAAAGGAACCGCACCGCATTTCTCGCAATAAACAATCGGAATCGGCTCGCCCCAATAATGCTGACGAGAAAAAACCCAATCGCGCAAATGATATTGCGTTGTTTTTTTCCCGATGTTTTCTTTTTCCAACCAAGCCACAATCATTGATGAAGCAATTTCAGAATCAAGACCATTGAAAGTTGATGAATTAACAAGCGTTCCTTCTCCGCTCCAACATTGATCTTCAATTTCCGATTGCAAATGTCCATACGCTCCGGCGCTCGCAATATTTGATTCCAATGGTCTGTGCTCTTTAATCTTCGGCGGTTGAATCACCTGAACAATCGGAATCTCATATTTCTTCGCAAATTCAAAATCTCGTTCATCATGCGCCGGCACTGCCATGATCGCGCCGGTTCCGTAGGTTGTGAGAACATAATCTGCAATGTAAATCGGAATTTCCTTGTGTGTCGCCGGATTGACCGCATACGCGCCGGTGAAAACTCCGGTTTTTTCTTTTTGCAATTGCGTTCTTTCGAGCTCGCTTTTCGCTCTCGCTTGCGCCTGATACTTTAAAACATCTTTTTCTTGTTCAGTTGTCACGATCCGATTCACCAATTCATGTTCAGGCGACAGAACAATGAAAGTCGCGCCAAAAATCGTGTCCGGCCGAGTGGTGAAAACTTTTATTCTTTCTTCTCTGCCTTGAATTTGAAAATCAATCTCAGCGCCATAACTCCGGCCGATCCAATTGATCTGCTGAGTTTTTATTTTTTCCAGATAATCAACTGTTTCCAAATCTTCGATCAATCGATCAGCGTAGGCGGTGATTTTCAGCATCCATTGTTCCATTTCGCGTTTTTCAGTTTGAGTTCCGCAACGCTCGCAGCTTCCATCAATCACTTCCTCATTCGCCAATCCGATTTTGCATTTCGGACACCAATTGATCGGCATTTTCTTTTTGTAAGCTAATCCCTTTTCAAACAATTTCAAAAAAATCCATTGCGTCCACTTATAATAATTCGGATCAGTAGTATTTATTTCCCTGTTCCAATCAAAACTGATGCCAAGACTCTTTATCTGTCTCTTAAATGTTTTTATATTTTCCGCCGTAACAATCGCCGGATGTTTTCCGGTTTTGATCGCGTAATTTTCCGTCGGCAGTCCGAACGCGTCCCAACCGATGGGATATAGAACATTCATTCCTTGCATTCTTTTTTTTCTGGCAATAATATCGATCGCCGTATAACTGCGAACATGTCCGACATGAAGTCCGTCGCCGGACGGATATGGAAATTCCACCAAACAATAATATCTTTGCTTTTCGCTCCAATCCTCAGCCGCATACAAATCCGACTTTGCCCAGACTTTTTGCCAATGCCGTTCGATTTTTTTATTATTATATTTTTTCATAATTAGCTGGTTAGCTTCTTAGCTGATTAGCTTTTTAGCTAGTTTGAAACTTTACGACTAATTTATAATCCGGGTTGCTCCCACCGCAGCGGGACGAATTATAAGTTTAGTCTTTATTATTTAGAATTTAATATTTGTCCCGCAATGTACGGGATCCCGATCACAGCGGTGATTTAGAATTTCGGATTTCGAATTTCATTTAAATTGGCGCAATATTTTGCGCCTCTACGAAATTCAGAATTTTAAATCGGTTCTACATGCTCAGTGTTCCTTGCTCAGTATTCCTTGCTCAGTGTTCCTTGCTCTCTGCCACAAAGCCATTATAAGATATTTCAACCAATTTTTCAACAAAAAAAGAGCAGCGGCGTGAAATGTCACACCACTGCCCTAAAATTTCTACTTGCAGATTTTCATCCTCTGCCCCGGCTGAAGCGTCGGATTTTCGCCGATTTCCCAGCCATTGCAGAGGAGAGTCGCGTCCAGCGTTGCGCCCTTCCTCCGATAGCGCTTCAGCCGGACATATTTCTCCACCCACCAGCCGCGCTTCACTCTCACGGTTCCGAGGACTTCCCGCTCATTCGGAACAACCGGCTCGCTCTTGCTTTCCGCCGACGCAGGCGGCGACGGTGAAGCATTTGCCTCCAGTCTTCCCATTGCTCTGCCTTCTTCGAAAGCTCCGCGCCGAACTTCTTCAAAATATTTCAAACACTGATCCATGTCAACCTTTTCCGATGTTTCCCCGGTCGGAAGAATCACCGACTGATCTTGATCTTCTTTTTGCGGCGCGGAATAATCTCTGTCAAAACAATCGCAACCTTCATTGCTTTCGCCATAACCTCCTGAACACATTGCCGCCAGAATCATTATTCCGAGAATCCGAAAATTCCTTCTCATCTGCTCCTCCTTGCCCAGCCCGCGACCGGGATTGGAATGTTGCTTCCGCCGGTATCGACAAACCATTTTCCGTTGTTATTGCTCATCGGCAGACATTTCCGCCACTGAGTTCCGACATTCTGCTGAACAAAACAGACAAAACTGTTCGTAACAAGATTGATCACAGCAACATGTCCGGGCTTTCCGTCATGATCGCTTTCATCGAAAACAAGGATGTCATCTTGTTTCGGTTTTTCCGTTTGGTTATTCGGAAAAGCGATCAATCCTTTTTCTCTCGCTTTCCAAAAATACGAATCCGCGTGTCCGGTTTTTTTCAAATTCCCATGACCTTGCGACACGAGAAATCGGTTCACAAATTCCACGCATTGAAATTCGCGTCCGTATTTTCCGTCGGAAGATTTTCCATGGTTGTAATAAATCGGCACTTGCTTGTAAAATGCCAAAATCTTGCCATGGAAAAGTCCGCCTCTGTCCGGAACAGGAACAACTTCTCGGTCGCTGATTTTCAAAACAGCGGGAAATTGATCGGTTCCGTAAAATTTATTCATAATCCAGACGCTGATGGTATCGAAATAATATTCAAACTTTCCGCCATGATTGATCCACGGAAGAATCCGTTCGTATGGCGGAAAACCATTGGCAAGAAAAAGATTGTCACCTTTTTCCGGCAGTTCCGCATCTTTCACTTGCCAGATGTAAACCAAATCCAATTCTTTCGGCATTTCATCGATCGGCTCGACTTTCACCGGATTTTCTCTTTCTTCGGACGGTCGATGAATCAGATGATAGCCCCGCCAATGTCCGTCCGCTCGATTGAGCAAAAGCATCACATGGGAATTTTTGTCCGCGCCGGCCTCGATTATCTTTGAGTCCGACTGCGTGAAATGATAATGATAGCCGAGAATATACATTCCGTTCGGCTTCAGAATATCATTCAGCTGAAACGAACGATCACGAATTTCCACGATTTTTCCTTCTTCAATGCGGAAATCTTCCGAACGATCATAAATCAAATTCAACGCCGATTGATTTGTCCGATAAAAAAGCCACGCAGGAACAATTTTAAGTCGGTTTTCTCCCAGAATGAAATTGACCGCGTTTCCAACGGACGCGGCGCAAGCTTCATCATCCAGCAATGAAAGCGGTAAAAAATTTGCCGGATCACTGCGAAAACCGGCAAGAGAATCAATCATTCCGCGCATTTCCGCCGGACTATGCTTTTTCAGCTTTGACTGCCATTCATTCTCTGTTGCCGATCTTCCCAGCAAAAACAAAACAATGAAACAAATTCCCATCAACCCGGAAAAAACGCCTCCGCTCACAACTGAAACTTTCAATGCTTTACGCATGACTCGCTCCTTGTCAAAGTCCATTGAACAAAGAACAATAACACAGCGAGACGAAATTGTCAATGATTACCTAAAATTAAATAAAAAATCGGAGAAAAGCACTGCCTTTCTCCGCTTATTTTCAAAAACGCTGACTGAAAATACTGTTATTACTCGCCGTTTTCCATGTCATCAACAGAACATCCATTGAAAAGAATGACGCAAAATACTTTTTCATCAGTATCACCATGCCATTCCATGGGCAAACCGGCGATAGGCGGCTTGCTGGTCCAAAGCTCCACAACCATTTTGCGCAAAGGCATGATCAAATGATCTGCCCAACGCAATCGTTGCGTGCTATTGGCAAAGGCGCTATTGTCGAAAACATCAAGTACACTTACACTAATCTGTGTTTCGACACGAAATTCCAATTTCGACAATTCGCTCACGATTTTTTCCCAAAGAGCAATCACGATATCCTGAGCCATCAATTCGAGATGTTCGTGACGCAATTTTTCCAAGTGAAGAAATGCCTGCCACGCATCCTCAACATCTTTGTAAAGGCCTGTCAGCCGCGCTTTGAACACTTCATCGTTTTTCTGCTTATCGAAAACTTCTTCACCTTGCGAAGATTCTTCCTGCGCTCCATCGCCGACTAGAATCAAGGGAGGCTGCAATGAGAGTTATCAAAGTCGGCCGGAATAATGATGACTGGAAAAGAGAATTCGAGTGTCCCAATTGCGGAGCGATTCTGGAAGTTGAGAGAGCTGATCTTTTCATCGGATACATCGGAGGCATTCGGCTCCCGGAGCATGTATGCTTCAAATGCGGCGAGTGCGGCGCGAACATTGCCATTGATTCTCTCCTTCTCTTTAACATTACCGGTCTGCCGGAAAAACCGGAATGCTGGAATATTGTGGAAGCGGCTCGCAAATAAACCGAAAACTTCACATAAAGCCAAAAAATCAAAAACGCCGTTGATACGATTTCAACGGCTTTTGTTATTCATTAAAATAAAAAAAAACCGCAAGTGCTGAACACTCGCGGAATTTTTTATTTGCTTACATGTTTGTCAAATGCTTTGACACCAACTTTGTCATCTCAAACATCGAAACTTCCTTCTTGCCTCCGAAAACTTTCAATAACTTTTCATCAGCCAAAATGTTTCTCTTGTTCTTTGGATTCTGCAAATCATTCTTCTTAATGTACTCCCAAATCTTTTTTACCACATCCATTCGAGGCATTGGCCCTTTTCCGATAACCGCTTCCAAATCAGCGGAAACCTTTAACGGTTTTCTTAGGGCGGGATTTAATTTTCGCACCATACATTGTTTGCATTAATAATTATATTTTTGCTTAACCTCATTATACCATAGATTCCTCAGCCTGACCAGAGCTGTCGCGAAAGCCGCTGTTCTCAAATCAATATTTTTCTCTTCATGCATTGCCCAGATTTCATTGAAAGCGGGAACGACAATGTCTTTTAATTTTTCAAAAACCTCTTCTTCGCTCCAATATCGGTCATCCAAATTTTGCAGCCATTCAAAATAACTGACAGTCACTCCGCCGGCGTTCGCCAAAACATCGGGAACTGATTCTATTTTATTTTTAGCGAATATCTCATCTGCCTCGGGCGTCACCGGACCATTAGCCAATTCAATCACAAATTTCGCTTTCACTCTCTCCGCATTATCAGCGCGCACTTGATTTTCCAACGCGGCCGGCACCAGAACATCTACGGGCAATTCCAATAATTCATCATTTGTGATTGTCTTTGCTCCGGGAAAATCAATGA
>JAHIRY010000034.1 GCA_018818405.1 Patescibacteria group bacterium
TTGGATAATTTGGAGCGCAAATATTTTGATAAATTGAAAGCCGAGCTGAAGCAAATTCTCGGAGGGAAAATGTTGGAAGATATTGAAAAAACGCAGGATCTTGTTCTCGCGAGAAAAGCGAGCAAGAAAATGGCGGAGATTTTGGAATTTTTGAAAACGAAAGAAGTTGAAACTGAAAGGTTGATAATCAAAGACGCGAAAAATCCGTTTGCCGAAGCGTTTAAGGACGGCGGAGTTGCCGCGCCGGAGACGATTGATTATGAATTGAATTTTGAAGAGCTGGCGGAAATGAACGCGGCGGTTTATGAAGATCGCGGATTGGATTTATGGGCGAACTAAGTGAAAAAAGCGAAAGAGAATTTGGGAAAAATGAGTTTGGAAAAATTGGAAATCATTAAACAAGAAATAAAGGAAGGCGCGATTCCGATCATAATGCCGGGGAAGCGAGTAATGATGGAAACAACGCTCGATGAAATAAAAAAATTGACGCCGAAATATAAAGAGAAGGGAACAGAAATAAAGAGAAGGAATGAATCGTCTCTTGAATGGGATTATTTAAAAGGATTGATTGAAAATAGAAATGAACTTTTGGTTTCGGACATTCCGGACGAACCGTATATTCTGTTGACAAAGCCGACTCAAAAATCCGAATTGCGAGATAAAAGCGTCGAAGAACAAAAAACCGCAATTACGGAATTAAATGAAAACCGCGCGGAAGAAAATAAAATGCACGCCATGAATCTGCACGAATACGCGGCAATGCAGACCGTGTTTTCGGAGGAGCTGATTGAAAGAAGCGACGCTGGAGATGTGGAATTATCAAAATTGGAGCCATTGGATTTTGACGGGGGTACATGGACTCGGTTTGTGTCTTTGAATACTTTTTCCGGCTTTGTTCCGTTTGGCTATTGGGCTCGGAATATGCATCGGTTTAATTTTGAACATGACTTTATCGATTCAAGTACATCTGCCGGAGTTCGTTTCTCGACGCGAGTGATGATATAATTTCATTATTTAAATAAAATATAACAATATGAACTGGGTTTATTTGAAAGATTTAAAAGATCATTTGGGAGAGGAAGTTATTATCAAGGGCTGGGTTTACAATTTTCGTTCATCCGGCAAGATTGCTTTTTTGCAGGTGCGCGACGGATCTGATTTCGCGCAATGCGTGGCGGATGAAGCAAAGGTTTCCGCGGAAGCATGGAAAGTCGCGGTTGAAATGAGCTTGGAAAGTTCCGTTGAAATTACCGGCAATGTCGCCAAACATCCGAAAAAAGAAGAGTATGAAATTCAAGTTGCGGATTTGAAATTCATTCAAAGATCGGAAGAATATCCGATCGGAAAAAAAGAACATGGAGAAGATTTTTTGCTGACAAACAGACATTTATGGTTGCGCGCGCCGAAGCAATGGGCGATTCAGCGCGTTAGAAATACGGTGATCAATGCGACTTATGAATTTTTGAATAATGAAGGTTTTATAAAAATGGATTCGCCGATTTTGACGCCCACTTCCTGCGAAGGAACGACTGAACTTTTTGAAATGGATTATTTCGATTTGGGAAAAGCGTATTTGTCGCAGAGCGGCCAGCTTTACCTGGAAGCCGGAGCAATGTCGCACGGAAAAGTGTTTGATTTCGGACCGACTTTTCGCGCGGAAAAATCAAAAACACGACGGCATTTGACTGAATTCTGGATGATGGACGCGGAAATGGCATTTTTCGATCACGCGATGAGTCTGGAATTGCAGGAAAAATTAATTTCATTTATCGTTGAACAAGTTGTGACGAAAAATAAAAAAGAATTGGAAATTTTGGAACGCGATCCGGAAGTTTTGAAAAAAATAAAAGCGCCGTTTGATCGTTTGACTTACCATGAAGCGATAAAAAAATTGCAGGATCTGGGATCTGACATAAAAGATGGCGAGGATCTGGGAAATGATGATGAAACATTGATAATGAAAGATGCGGAAAAACCGTTGTTCATTGAAAAATGGCCGGCGGAAATCAAAGCGTTTTACATGAAAAGAGAGGGCGGTCTGGCTCTATGCGCCGACATGATTGCGCCGGAAGGACACGGAGAAATCATCGGCGGTTCGCAAAGAGAAGATGATTATGATGAAATGATAAAGCGGTTGAAGGAGCACAATCTGCCGATCGACGCGTTCAATTGGTATTTGGATTTGCGCAAATACGGCTCTGTCCCGCACGCCGGATTCGGATTCGGTTTGGAGCGATTGACCGGCTGGATGTGCGGAGTGAAGCATGTGAGGGAGACGATACCTTTTCCTCGGATGATAAATCGTATTTATCCTTGACAGTTGCTGCGAATTCGCGAATCATCGCGAATTCACGAATTATCAGTTGGTTGCTACGAATTCGCGAATAGTTACGAATTAACGAATTATCATTACGCGATTAAGAAATTATTAATTGTCACACTGAGCCTGCCGAAGTGTGCTGCGAATGTTCGAATTGTCGCGAATTATCGGTTGGAATATTTATGGCGAATATTTAAGATTGTTATTATGGAATATAAGTTGAAGAGGAATGATTTGGTTTATCCGGATTTATGTTTCACGATTGTTGGAATTTTGTTTGATGTCTATAATACAATCGGAGCGGGCTATAGAGAAAAGACATATCAAGAGGGAATTGCTTTGGGTTTTAAAAAGAATGGAATTGCATTTCAAAAAGAGGCGCCGGCGGATTTGATTGTTTTTTCAGAAAAGCTTGGGAGATATTATTTGGATTTTGTGGTTGAAGAGAAAATTGTTATAGAAGTAAAACGAGGTTCTCGATTTTCAAAGAGAGACATTGAACAAATAAAAGCATATTTAAAAATTAAGAAATTAAAATTGGGCATTCTGGCGTTGTTTGGAGCTGAAGAAATGAAATTTGTTCGAATTATAAATTGGGAATTGGTGGAAAAATAATAAATTTGCCGAAAAAGTAATTCGGAGTCATGGTCTTAATTAAACATTTAAAATTATAATTCGTCCCGCTGTGAGACGGGACCCCGCACGCTGCGGTGGTGAATTCGCGATGATTCGCGAATTCGCAGCAACTACTTTATGCAAAGAACATTAAACAATGAGACAACCAAACAAATTGGAAATGAAGTTTTGATCAAAGGATGGATCAAGGCGCGGAGGAATATGGGAAAAATAGTTTTTCTCGATATGCGAGATCGGAGCGGAATTTTGCAAGCGGTTTGCGTGCCGAGCGAATTGGATGAAGCGTCAAGCGCTTTGTTGAACAATCTGCGAACCGAATTTGTGCTGGAAATAAAAGGAATCGTAAATGAGCGCGGAGAAAAACAAAAAAATTCTGAAATGCCGACCGGAACGGTTGAAGTGCTGGCAAAGGAAATAAAAATTTTGGCGGAAGCGGAAACATTGCCGTATGATCTGGACGCGGAAATGAAAATGGATACATATCTGGACAATATGCCGCTGAATCTTCGTTCGGAAAGAGCGCAAGCCATTTTTAAGATTCAATCAGCCTTGGTTCAAGGATTTAGAAATTTTTTGATCAAGGAAAATTTCACTGAATTTCAAGCGCCGAAGATCGTGGCCGGAGCGACCGAAGGCGGAGCCAATGTTTTCAAATTGGATTATTTCGGCAAACAAGCGTTCTTGGCGCAGAGTCCGCAATTTTACAAGCAAATCATGGTCGGCGTTTATGAGCGAGTTTTTACAACCGGAAATGTTTATCGCGCCGAAGAGCATGATACGAATCGCCATATAAATGAATATACGAGCTTGGATTTTGAAATGGGTTTTATAAAAGATTACACTGACTTGATGAGCATGGTTTCAGATGTAATAAAAAATATGGTTTCAACGGTGCGAGATGAATGCGCCGCTGAATTGAAATCGCTCAAAGCGACTATGCCCGAATTGCCGGACGAATTTCCAATGATGAAATTGAAAGCCGCGCAACAAATTTTGGAAGATGAATTCGGCGAAGCCGGCGCCACAAAAGAGCCGGATTTGGAACCGCATCAGGAACGATTGCTCGGAGAATACGCGAAGAAAAAATGGAATTCCGATTTTATTTTCATTACTCATTATCCGGTGGAAAAGCGGCCGATGTATACCATGGAAGATGAATCTGATCCGGGTTTTACCAACAGTTTTGATCTGCTTTTCCGCGGAACTGAAATAGTCACCGGCAGCCAGCGTATCAATGATTATGAAAAATTGAAAAATAATATGGTGAAATTCGGTTTTGATCCGGAACATTTCAAATATTATTTGCAAGCATTCAAATTCGGCATGCCGCCGGAAGGAGGAATCGGAATGGGACTGGAGCGCGTCACTTGGCAGCTGCTCGGATTGCAGAGTATCAAGCAGGCGACATTGTTTCCGAGAGATCAGGTTAGGATTGATGAGACTTTCAATAAATAAGGTTGGGTTGATACGAATACACGAATCATCACGAATTCACGAATTATAGTTATGCGATTAAGAATTATAATTTATTTGGAATTTATTATGCGATTATCGAAACTGCAAAAATACATAATCCTCCAATGCCACAATCGCATGGGATATCGAATGGATCGAAACGGCTTGATTAGGTTTTACAAAAATAAGAAAAAGCCGAAGAAATCTTTGCAGGCGAAAATAATCACTGTCAGCATTGAACGAATGATCGAGCGGGGATTGCTCGTCGGATATGGAGTCAGAACTCCGCGCAAATGGTTTATCAAGGAAATTCGTTTGACCAAAGAAGGAATCAAACTTGCTAAAAAACTTTTGGGCGAACAAATGAAATTACCATTAAAATAAATCGCGATGTATTCAATAAAAACGCAAAAATTCAACGGTCCGCTGGATTTGCTTCTTCAGTTGATTGAAGAAAAGAAAATGGAAATTACCGATATCGCGCTGTCCGAAGTGACAGAGCAATATTTGGAATATCTGGAAAAATTAACAGACAAGGACGCGGAAGAATTGTCTGATTTTCTTGTTGTGGCCGCTCGTCTGCTCTTGCGAAAATCCCGCGCCATTCTGCCGATGCCGGAAGAAGAGGAAGAACTGGATGATCTGGAAAAGCAATTGAAGCTGTATCGTGAATTTGTGGAAGCGTCAAAAAAAGTTTCAGCTTTGATTTTGCAGGAAAATTTTTCTTTTTCCCGGTCAAAACCGCCGGAAAAGCAAATTGTGGAATTTTCTCCGCCGGAAAAAGTTTCTTGCGATGAAATGAAAAAAGTTTTTCTCTCGGTATTGAAAAAGCTTGATCCGTTGGTGAAATTACCTCGTCAGATGATTGAAAAGACGGTCAGTCTCCGGCAGAAAATATTGGAGATCAGAGATTTTCTGGGACAGAAAAAAAAATTCGGATTCAAGGAATTGATGAAAAATGCGAAAAACAAAACCGAAGTGATAATGAATTTTCTCGCGATTTTGGAATTGTTGAAACAACAGCAGTTGAGCGTGCGCCAGCGTAATATTTTTGAAGATATAATGATAGAAAAAATTTAAGCGCTTATGTTAAAAACAAAAATCGAAACATTATTATTTATTTCTCCAAAACCGATGGACGCGAAAAGTCTGGCGAACATTTTGAATAAACAGGGAGAAAAAATTTCAACCGAAGAAGTGGAAAAAACAATTGAGGAATTGAAAGAAAAATATAATTTGCCGGAAAGCGGAATTCAAATAATTCAGGCCGGAGACGGTTATCAGATGGTTTCCAATCCGGATGAAAGCGAACTGGTGAAAAAGTTTGTCAGAGATGACATGACCGGAGAATTGACGCCCGCGTCGCTGGAAACGCTGACCGTGATCGCGTATCGCGGACCGATTTCAAAGCCTGACTTGGAACAAATCAGAGGCGTGAATTGCAGTATGATCATTCGAAATTTGTTGATTCGCGGATTGATCATGGTGGAAGAGGATAAAACAAAACTGCAAAATTATTATCAAGTGACAGCTGATTTTATAAAATATTTGGGGTTGAATTCAGCGGAAGATTTGCCGGATTACGCAAA
>JAHIRY010000035.1 GCA_018818405.1 Patescibacteria group bacterium
TGACCAATAATATTGCTCGAAGAATTCATGAACATAAGACAAAGTACAATCCGAGATCCTTTTCCGCCCAATACAATCTTAAAAAATTGCTTTATTATGAAGATTTCGATTATGTGTGGGATGCGATCAATCGCGAAAAGCAGATAAAAGCCGGTTCCCGAAAAAAGAAGATTGCGTTGATAGTATCGATGAATCCGACCTTTGAGGATTTGAGTGCGGATTGGTAGCGGGCGGCGACGAGCGACGCCGACGCACGACGCCGATTGCGTCGTCGCTCACGCGGTTCGCTCCTCGCAATGACGAAGGGCGAAGGGTCGCTTGCGCGGCTCGCTCTTCCCAATGACGTAGGGCGAAGGGTCGCTCGCGCGGCTCGCTCCTCTCAATGACGAATCGCATTGTGGCAGGTAGGGGTTCAACATGTTGAACCCCTACCTGCCACAACGGGAACAACGGTAACGGCGGCTCGCTTCGGTGAACGCCACTCGCATTGTCCCAACCGTCATTGCGGCGGACTCGCCCCGCGCGAGCGACCCGCCCATCCGTCCGCCCGCCCGTCATTACGTCATTACGAACCTGCGAAGCAATGGTGAAGTAATCTATCGTCGTCGCTCGCGCGGTTCAATCCCTGACACGACGGGCGACGCCAAGTCGGTGTTAACTAAAAAAATAAACTCTCTGCAGAGATTTATATATAAACATTAAAAAAGTTTTATGAAAAAAACAAAAGAACAAATGCCGGCTGATGAGCAGGCGGGAAAAAAACAAAAAAGTTTTGATGGAATGTCTTTGCGCCAACCGGGCGGAATTTACTTCCATTCCGCTTCCATTATCGGCAGAAAGAACGTATTTGTCACCGACGAATACATCGAAGTTCTCGCCAATGCGTTCAAAATGGCGGAACTGCGAAAAGATATAAAAAATCTGGCTTATGTCATTATGCCGAATTTCTTCCTGTGGATATTTCGCCTGAGCGAGCGGGATGACAATCCGGTGCCGGTTTACGGCGAATTGAAACGCGATGTTGCCGGAGAAATATTAAAAGGATTGAAAGACGAAGTCAGCAATGCGACTTATGAAGTGGCGCGATTGTACCAGAACAATGAACGCGTCGGCCGCTCCCAGCCTCAAAAAATCCTTTGGACATTTGAAGAAATGGCAAAGCGATTCACCAATAACAAACGTTATCGAGTCTGGGCTCCGCGCACTGAAATCCGCCTTATCAATACCGATGAACTCCTGGCGCAGAAATTGGCGGTTATCAAAGCCGCGCCCGTTTCCGAACGTTGGCAATTGGCGGAAAAGCCGGAAGATTATCCTTATCTTTATCTGGCTGACGAAGTGCTCGAAGCGGAAAAACCATCTCTCAAGGATTGCGCTTCACTGGTTGACATGCCGGCATTCGCGCCCGCTTGTTAATAATAAATAATAAGCGCGGGTCGGAAAACAAAGGTTCGCAAAAAACCGGTTTCCCGACCCGCGCCAGCAAATTTTATATGAAATACATACTTGGAGTTTTAATAGCGATCGCGCTTATTCTTCCATTGGACATGGCAACCGCGGAAGAACCGGGCGCGCAGGGATATTTGACAAATTACATTACCGATAGCGAAGTCCATCAATATTTTTTCATCAATTGCGAGTCAGACGACTGCCGGTTGATTATGGATCAAATATTGAACAACGCAACAAATGAAGTTTCTTCCCGCAAAATTATTACTGATGAAGAATATTTGTCCGAAGAATCGGTTGCCGCAGAAACAACAGTTGTTCCCATGAACGAGCCTGAAGAGGAACAAAGTTTGCCGGAAGAAAATCTTTTGCCGGAACCGGAAATTGATTCTCCAGCCGAAGCTGCCGGAAGCGGCGGAGATGAATCGGATTTGGCAGAAGAATCCGGCGGATTGACGGAGCCTGAAGTTGTCTTGACCGAAGAAGCGGAGACTTTGCCTCTGCAAGCGGAATTTCAATCCGTCCGAATCAGCGAAGTAATGTCCAGTCCGGAAACAGGACAAAAAGAATGGGTTGAATTGTTCAATTCTTCAGCTCAGCCGATTGATCTTGCTGACTGGCAATTGGAAGAGGGGAGCGCGCGAAAAACGATTTTGTCCGGAATTCTGGAACCTCAAAGTTATTTGGTTGTGGAGAAAAGCAGTTTGAACAATGACGGCGACACTTTGATTTTGCGAGATTCCGGCGGACAGTTGATTGATCAAATGTCCTATGGTTCCTGGGATGATGGAAATGTTTCGGACAATGCGCCGGCTGTGAAAACAAAAAATTCAATTATTTTGCTGAATGGAAAATATTGCGAAACCGAAAGTCCCACGCCCGGAGCGTTGAATGTTTTAACTCCGGAAGAAACAATTGTTCCTGTCCCGAGCCAGTCGGAAGAAGTTAATCCGCTGACTGCTGTTATTGAGGAAACTGTTGTCGAATCCGAGACCTCGGTCGTTGCTGAGCCGCTTGTTGAAACAGAGGAACCGGTTGTCGAAGATTCGACAGAAGTTCAGTATCAGCTCAGCGACAAAATCAGAATAAATGAACTGCTGGCCAATCCGGCGGGCGATGATGGTTCGGAATGGATTGAGCTTTACAATTTCGGCGATGCTGACATTGATTTGCTGGGCTGGACGCTGGATGATTCTGCCGGCGGTTCATCGCCTTTTCTGATTGAAGAATCATTGATAATAAAAGCGAAAGATTATTTACTGCTTCCGCGCTCGTTAACGCAATTGGCATTGAACAATACTTCGGACAGCGCGGTTCTCATTGATCCGGAAGACAATATTGTCAGTTCATTTGATTATTCTCGAACAAAGGAAAGCAAAAGCTGGGCGTTTTTTGAGGAGGGCTGGGAAGAAACATCAGCGTTGACTCCGAGCTCAGCCAATGAAAGAGAATCTCTTCAAACAGCTTCGGTTGCGTCCTCTCCGGCAAAAGCGGCAGCTTCAATCGCAGAATCGAATTTAACGGAAATAAAACAACTGCCATTAAAATCAAAAGTAAAATTAAAAGGCCAAATCGTATCGCTTCCCGGAACATTTAGCACGAAAATCGCATATCTCAACGGCATTCAATTGTATATGAATTCAGCTGATTGGCCGGAATTATCAGTCGGAGATTTTGTCCAAGTTTCCGGCGCTGTATCGGAAAGCCAGGGAGAACGGAGAATTTTGATCAGCAAGAAAGAAGATATTTCGATTCTGGAAAACATGAAACCCGATTTGCCCCTGCTGGTAAATTCCACTGAAATCAGCGAACGATATGAAGGTTATCTGGTTCAGCTTGCCGGAGAATTGGTGGAAAAATCCGGTTTGAGGCTGACCTTTGCCGATGATTCCGGAGAATTCATTGTGTATTTGAAGCGCGCGGCCGGACTTGATTCGAATATTTACAATGTTGGCGACAGATTTAAAATTTCCGGAATTTTGAGCCAAACCGGCGAAGAATTTCGTCTTTTGCCGAGAAGCAAGGATGATATGGAAAATTTGTCAGCCTTGGAAAAACCAATGTTGGGCGCGTTTGCCGAAGGTTCGAGTGAATTGTCCGGCAATAGCGATCAAGCGAAAACGGTTGGAGTGATTTTATCACTGGCCGGAACTTTTGCCGGAGTTAACATGTATTTTCTTTGGAAAAAAAGGGAAATTCTGAGAAAATATTTTTCCGGAATGTTGAAGCGCAGGGAAATTCCGGCTTAGCCATAAAAAAAGAATGGCGTTAAAAAAATAAATTTTAGCGCCGTTTTTTTATTTAAAATCAGTAAAAATACGATTCTCAAAACAGCAAAATCAAGTTTAATTAGCGCTTGCCGATTCAAATGACAAGAGTTCAAAATAATATGTTAATAACTTTGTGGCAAGTGATGATTTGTGGTATAATTAATTTGCATAAATTAATAGTTTTCTCATGATTGACCAGTTAAAGCGGGCAGAGAAATTTATTATAGACAAACTCTATACGATTTTGAAGTTTGCGAAGTTTATTTTTATTCCGCAGAGAAAATCATTGCAGATACTTGTCAGTGTTTTTGTTGTTTTGGTTGTCTTTTTCTCCGGCCGTTATCTTTTAGCCGCCGGAGCTGCCGCATCTGATCCCACTTTTATGGGTCAGGATACGCTGGATTGGTTGATAAAATTTTTCAATCGGCTTTTGTTTTTGATCGCTTACGCTCTCGGCTGGATCGCGGCAAAGCTGTTTGCTCTGGTTGTTGTCATCAGCGGATACAATGATTTCGTCACTTCGCCGGCAGTGAACAAAGGCTGGGTTTTGGTGCGCGATGTTTGCAACATGGCTTTTGTTTTGGTTTTATTGGTAATAGCTTTCGGCAGAATTCTCGGACTTCAGGGATATTCGGACAACAAATATTTGGTCGGCGTTATCAAAGCGGCCATCTTGGTGAATTTCAGCAAATTGATTTGCGGTCTGATGATTGATTTCGCTCAGGTCGTGATGATGACTTTTGTCAATGGCTATCAGGCGACAGCCGGCGCGAATTTGGTTGTCGGTCTGGGTTTGAATAGAATGCTGGATTTTAATGAAGAATCCCGTATCGGAGGCGGCGCGGCTATTGCTCCGCAAGATATATTTGTTGCCCTGGCGCTCGGAATCGCCATGTTGATTTGCACTATTTTTGTGGTTTTCTTTATCGCTGTTCTTCTTCTGATCAGAATAGTTTACATTTGGATTTTGGTTGTATTTTCTCCGGCAGCGTTTCTCCTCTCTGAAATGCCGTTCGGCAGAGGATATTTCACTCAATGGTGGGGGATTTTTTCGAAATATGTGATGATCGGACCCATAATGGCATTCCTCCTCTGGCTGTCTCTGCTCGTAATGTCCAATCCGGCGGAAATTTATCAGCAGAGCGCTGATATTGAAAGCAAGAGCGACAAGCCGATTCCCATGGCTGTCGGAACATACAACAATATCATCCAATTCGCCATCGGTCTTGCCATGCTTGCCGGCAGTTTGATTGCCGCTCAGCAAGCTGGCGGCGTTATCGGCAAACAAGCCGGCGCCGCATTAACCCGAGGCAAAGCCTATGCGGCCAGAGCAGGCAAAGCAGCCGCGCGACCGGTGACAGCCAGAGCCGGAGCGGTTGCGGCCGGTTATCGCGTAGGCAGAGAGGCAAAGAAAAGAGCTTGGGAAGAGCGAATCGGCGCCAAATACGGCAAAGTCGGAGGCGCGGCTTTTCGTTTGACAGAACAGCCGACAAAATTGGCAAAGCAAGGCGCGGCCGTTATTTCCCAACTTCCGCGTGTAGCCGTGGCCGGAGGAGCCCGTCTTGTTGGACAAAAGGAATATGCAAAACAATCATGGGCAAAAGCGGGATATAATATTAAAACATCCGGCTCACTGGAAGCTTCTGTCATTGCGTCAACCAAGGCGGGGGAAATGAAGAAAGACCGAGATGTCGCGACAGAGAAATTAAAAACAGCGGGAATTTTGAAAGATCCGGCGCAAATGCAACAAATGCTGGAACTGGGAATGGGCAGTGTGGCGGATCGAAAAGTCGCGGCAATGAAGCTGGCGGAAAAAGGCAATATCACCAATATGGCTCAGGCCAATGCCGGCCGAAAAGCTCTTGCCAAAGATGAAGAAGCGCTTGATGCGTTCCAGGCAAGCATCAAGAAAAAACAAGCTCAGCTTGCTTATGATTTATCAACTGATAAAGGACGGAAAGATTTTCGAGCTGATGATGAGATTGATCATTCAAAGCAATCAAAAGAATTTTATGAGGATAAGGCTGCGATGAAAGAGTCTTTGGAGAAATTTGGCGCAGACGCTTTTGCCAAAGTAATGGAAAAAGTGCCTGATCGCGGCGCTGAATTTAAAACCGCGATTACCAGTGGAATGAAAGACGCAATGAAGGAAATTATTCCTAAATTAAAAAGCGAAAGTACGACCGGATCGCTTGCTGACCGAGCTACCGCGAAAGCGAAATTGGATGAGGTCAGAAAAGCAACCGCAAAGGTTACCGGCAATATGGGCGAAGCGTTTGGTAAAAGAGGTCCTGGAACAAACCTTGTTCTACCGGGACAGTTTGAACCGGCAGAAGCCAAGCAAATGAATGATTATCTTGATAGTGCCAGCACAAAAGAATTGGCTCGCGTTGAAATAAATAATGAAAATGTGGCTACAATAGCGCCGAATATTAGTATGTCAGCAATAACGCAGATGGCGAGCAGTAATCAAGGAGGAAACTCCATTCCAAATGTAAGAGCCGTGCTTGATAAGTTGGTTGCCATGAATATTGCGGCGGGACCTGGACCACTATCTGCAGAAATCGTCAAAAAGTTAAAGCAAGCGGCCAAAAGCGATCGGGTCATGGCTTCCATAAAATCCCCTGCCACGAGAACTCATATGGAAAATCTTCCATAAATTAAAAATAATTAATCAATAAAAATGACTGACAATAAAACACAAGAAAAACTTTCGCCGGAAATCGATTTTATCTGGGGGTCCGGCGCGAGCGCTGATGCCAATGAATCCATTGCCGCTGAATTCGGTTTTAGCGTCGGCCAATTGGCAAAAATGCTCCGTCTGGTAAAGGATTTATTTTTCAAGGAAAAAAATATCTCTGACATTGATTTATTGCTGATCGAA
>JAHIRY010000036.1 GCA_018818405.1 Patescibacteria group bacterium
ATCAACCAAAGTCCGGCATTGATAATAAGAACTTTTTCCTTGTGAGCAATGGCGTAAACCAGCCAGCAAGCGGCGCTGAATGTGTAGGTCGCCCAAGTAAACAATGAAATGTTTTGCGCACTTTTGTTTACCCAGATTTTTTCGATTTGCGGAATTGTTGAAAATGGAACTACTATGGCGATTACATACATGAATTTGTTGAAAAGAATCAGGGCGTTATTGCTGGTGTCTGTTTTTTTCCGACGATGAAAATGATGCATTTTTTTGTTTTATTTTTTAAACTTTTGATTTTCTTTTTAATACGACGATCGGAGTTTTCAGCAGAATCCAGAAGTCCAGTTTCAACGACCAGTTTTCAATATAATAAATATCAAGATTAACTTCTTCTTCAAAATCAAGATCGCTTCGTCCGCTGATCTGAGCCAGTCCGGTTATTCCCGGTTTGATGTCCAGCACTCGGCGATGATGTTTCGCGTATTTTTCAACTTCCACCGGCTGATGCGGTCTCGGACCGACGAGACTCATGTTTCCGATGAGGACATTGAAAAATTGAGGCAATTCATCGATTGAAGTTTTTTCCAGAAAGCGTCCGATTTTCGTTCGGCGAGGATCATGCAAAACTTTGTAAACCGGACCTTGTCTTTTTGATTGTTTTTTTATCAATTCTTCCTGAAATTTTAGCACAGCCGCTTGATCCGTATATTTTTCAAATTGTTTTCCCGTGCAGTATTTTGTATAAAACGAACGAAATTTGTACACATTGAACAATCCGTCTTTGCTGACGCGTTCATTTTTGTAAATCGCCGGTCCGCGGTCTTCCAATTTTATCAAAATCGCGATTACCAGAAATAACGGAGAAAGAATTATCAGCGCAATGAGACTGAAAATAAAATCAATGATTCTTTTTACGATTTTTCCCCAGCCGTCCAGTTTTGTTTTTTTTATTTCAACGATGGGAATTCCGGCGATCATGTGGACTTCAACATTGGTTGTTCTCGTTTCGAATTGTCCTGCAGCGTATTTGAAAATAATATTGTGTTCATTGCAAAAATCAAGCAGAGAAACCGAGTCGCGGCGCGAGAGGCCTGAATCCGCCTGAATTATTTCATCGATTATGCGTTTTTTGTGAAGTTCGAGCAAAGCTTGTTTATCTTTTTCATTGAAATCTTTTATTTGTCCGATTATTTTACAGCCCAGCTCAGGTTCGTTTCGGAAGGTTTTTATAATTTCTTCCGTGTTTTTATCTTTTCCCACAATGACGACATTGTGAACGCCTTTTCCTTTTGAAACCGAATAATTTTGAATTTTTCGCACGATCATTCGAATTATTGTCACAATTGCAATGCTGAGAAGCCAAGCGCCGAGCACGATGAATCGGGAGGAAAATAATTCTCGAAGGAAAAACATGTAAATGATGAGCGCGGTCATGCCGGTGGAGCAGGCGAGAATTATTTTTGCGAGTTCATCAATGAATTTTCTTCTTTTGAATGAATAGAGTCCGGCCCAAGCGAAGAAAATGAGCCACACGGCGGCGATAATCAGCACGAAGATAATATATTTATTGAAAGGCAAATCAAAAAGAACCGGACGAATTTCTTGGACGGATTCGCCGAAACGAATAAAGTAGGCGAGTATTCCGGCGAAAACCAGAGACAGATAATCGATGGGAATTTTTAGAAAAGCGAAAAATAATTCAGCTTTTTTTTTCATAGATATTGTTACTAATTTATCACCGCCGCGGGCAGGTTCCCGTCTCACAGAGGGACGAATTATAATTTAAAATTTGTAATTTGTGATTTCGAGCTTGGAATTTTTTCCGCATCGTGTGGGTTCCCGCACCGGTGGTGATTTAGGATTTCAATTGTGCTCCCTGATTAGTACTCCTTGCTCCTTGCTGATTGTTGATTGTTCCATGTTATCTGTTATGTGTTCCATGTTATCTGCTATATGCCATTGTATCACAAATAAAAAAGCCTGAACAAACGAGTAAGCCGAATTCTGTTTTAACTGCCATCTATCTGGGCGCCGCATTGCTGCGGAGCTCGAGCGAGTTACCAAATTTACTCTTGCTTTCAGTAAGGGTTTTGCCGTTTCATTCTCCGTGTTTCCACAGAGATTAACCCCGAAGGGTTCTCGTCGGATTTCTCCTCCGAGCGTCACTGTTCGCACCTCTAGCCACTGCTACGCAATGGAATTTCCAAATTTTAATCGACAAACAATTTACAAAGAAAAACATTGAATGTCGTTTGTGATTTGATAATTTGGATTTTCAATCGCATAGCTGTGACTGGTCGGCTGTTAGCCGCTACTTTTTTAGGTCAACTTGCGTTGAAATGAAAGTTCGGACTTTCCTCCCCGCCGGAGGCGGAGCGGCAGTTCTGTTTGTTCAGACTGGAAAAGTATAGCAAACAGCGAATGTTTTGTCAATTTGATTGTGCGAATTTTTGCTAAATTTAGTGTGGTTTTTTTGTAATGAGAAAACCTTGTTTGTCGGATTGACAAAAGTGTTGTTTTTATGTAAAGTTTCAAGTTGTTAAGCTCATTGAAATTCGACCGTTGGCGTCATGAAAACGGAGGACATCATGGATAAAGAATGGAAAGCGGAGTTTTATCGAAGGAAAGCTGATTGGTTTCGGAGAGCCGGCCTGCCGGTGCGTGAGCTCCGAGGTATGAAATTTACATTGTTGTGGGGCCGTTCCATCAGAAATCAAGATGATTCATTGGAAGAAATTAGCGGAGAAATCGTTTGTACTCGTTTCTCAAGTATGAAGACTCCGTATGCGGATGATAAGGTGTCAAATAACAGTCTGCTTCGACTGACGACAAATGCCACTGCACCAGATGGCGCATTGATTCTGATGTTTTCCGATTGGGATGGTGGCTGGTATGTTTTGATCGGCGAAAAAAAACACTCAGTCGAGTTAACACTGGGTGAAATTCATGAGCAGCAGGGAGAATAATTTTTTTCCGTATTTGAGTAAAATAATAGAGCCGTCGAAAATTCGACGGCTCTTTTCTATTTTAAATAATGAAATTTTACAATCCGATTTTGTCTTTTACTTCTTTCAATTTCTTTTTCGCCAATGTTTCCGCTCTTTGTTTTCCGTTTTCCAGCACTTGATCCAGTTCATTGTCATCGATCGCTTCGAATCTTTCTTGCAACGGAGTTAAAAATTCAATAATTCGTTCAGCCAATTCTTTTTTGAAATCTCCATAGCCTTTGTTTTCAAATTCACCTTCGATTTCCTTGATCGAATTTCCGGAGACAAGATGATAGATCATGAGAAGATTGCTGATCGCCGGTCGTTCCGGACTGAATTTTATTTCCGTTCCCGAATCTGTCACCGCTTTTTGAATTTTTTTTCTGATCAAGTCCGGTTTGTTCATCAGGGAAATGAAATTATATTCCGACGGCGCGCTCTTGCTCATCTTTTTTTCCGGATTGTCCAGCCCTCGGAGTCGGGCGGTTTCCTTGTTTATCATTGCTTCGGGAACTACAAATGTTTCTCCGTAAAGATTGTTGAATTTGTTGGCAATCGTTCTCGCCAATTCCACATGCTGTTTTTGATCTTCTCCTACCGGAACGATATTTGTGTCATAGAGAAGAATGTCAGCGGCCATGAGGCAGGGATAAGTGAAAAGTCCGGCATTGATATTTTCTTTATGCTGTTTTGCTTTGTCTTTGTATTGCGTCATTCTTTCCAATTCGGAGATCGGCGTGATGCAAGTCAAAATCCACGCCAGCTCAGCATGTTCATGAACTTGTGATTGTCGGAAAATAATATTTTTTTGCGGATCCAGTCCGGCGGCAAGGTAAAGTTTTGCCAGATTGCGAATATTGGTTCGCAGTTCTTCCGGTTTTTGAGGGATTGTGAGCGCGTGCAGATCAACAATGGAAAAAATTCCTGCGTATTCTTTTTGCAAACTGAGCCAATTGTTCATTGCTCCGAAATAGTTGCCGAGATGAATAATGCCGGTCGGCTGCATGGCGCTGAAGATTTTTTTTTGCATAAGGTTGGTTTTTTAGCTTATTGGCTAATTTAGATTGTTAGATTGTTCCGTATGGTTTAATCTTAAATAAAGTTTAGCAGAAAACGAGTGAAATTTCCAATTTATTAAAAAAAATCACCCGCCTCTGGTGAGAAGCGGGGGAAAATGTTTTAGACGATTTTATCGTCAATAATGCAGTAGAGGATTTCCTCCAACTGAAGTTTTTTATCAGGAGAAACAATTCCGCATTTGGCGCGTTCCAGCAAGAGGGTGACATGCACTAACATTTGAAGAAGTTCTTTTTTTCTGCCGGAGGATTCTCTGTCAATGTTTCGGTTTTGTCTTTTCATTTCCTGCAACTGCTGGAGAAAAGTATTGGCGCAATCCAAGTATTCATCGGGATTTTCAAAATCTCCGCGGTAGCGATTTGCCGGATCAACTTTGTTGAAAGCATTGAGCACATATTGTCCGTGATCCGGGTTTCTCGCACAGAATAGTTCCACGAGCTCGAGCCTTTCTGTCAGGTTCATGCGTTTCTCCGTGGCCGTGGTTTGGGTCTTCTCTCTCCAGGACGAATGATATCGATGGGGAAAATTTGCGGATGAGAGAGAATCAGATTGCCGATTGCTTCCGATTCTGTCTGTCCATGACCGCACAGTTCCGCATGTCCGGAGATTTCAGCGCAAAAATTATGAGGATGCTTTGAAACGGCAATGGTGATCATCAGCATTTTTCCCCCTGCATCAGGTTGCCAAGGAAGTCCAACAGCCGGTTTGTCGAGCCGCAACAATGCGTTTTGCCTTTTGCAATGTCCAGATGAATCACGAGTTTGGTCGGTCCGTTTGTTTTTTTTCCGGAAAAAACCACGAATTTGCAGCCTTCGCGTCTCAGAAGTTTTTTCAATTCAGCAAATTTATCGAATTCTTCATTGGAAAATGAACAGGTGATGCGCAGAATTTGCGCCAACTTCATTTTCATGAGAAAACCTCCTTCCATTTCAATGTTCCGATGATTTATCCTATTACGGAAATAATATTTTGTCAATGATAAAACCCGCCATTCAGAACGGCGGGTCAGTCTTCTTCATCATCCGGTTTGTTCAAATCGAAATGGTGAATTTTTGACAATCGTTTGGCAATGTTTTTCAATTTTGCGATTTTAGTGATTCCTTCGGCAAAATCTCTGGGAGCAAAACTGCGGCGTACGAGTTCGTAAATCAACGGCTCGCAACGCTTTTCGTTCGACAGCGGACCTTCGATTTTTTCCGCTTGAATTCCGAGCAAGCAGTCTTCCGCGTTCGGAAGATAATTGATTTTTCCTTTTAATTCGGAAGTATCCAGCCCGAGCGGATTTTCATCGCAAAAAATATCGAAAACGATTTGGCCGGCTTCTCCGTATTGCGCGAGAAATCTCGCCAGATATTTTTCATAGAACAGCTGCGCTCGTTCGCCTTTCATTTTCCCTCCATTTGCAAAGTGTTCCTTGTCGATAAGGAAGTATAGCAGTGATTTGAAAATAAGTCAATGAAAAAAAATGGATTTTTTCCATGCTTTGCGCTATGCTATGATTGTCGGAGAAAAAGTTGTGATATTTGATTGATAAATTATGAACGCAATAGAAATTGCGAGCAAGGATCCCCGCCCTTCGCGAAGAGCGGGGGAAAACTATTGAAATCCTAATTTCTAAATCCGAAATTCGAAATCTTGTAAATCAGTAACGAATCAGTAAATCATGTATTAACTAAATTCGTAACAATGGAATATGAAAATAACGGAAATAAAAAGCAAGGACAATGAAAAGATAAAATTGGCTAGAAAGCTCGGACAGAAAAAATATAGAGACGAGTTTTCAATGTTTTGCGTGGAAAATTTGGCGACCGTTTATGACGCGGTGTGCGCGGGAATTTTTCCTGAAGTTTTGTTTGCTACAAAAGATTTTGTTCGGAAAAACGAGGAAAAGTTTTCATTTGTTTTGAAAAAAGCGAAATTGAAAGAATATTTTTTGATTGATGAAAAAATAAATAAAAGCATTTCCGATTTGGAGCGGGCGAGCGGACTGGTTGCGATTTTCGTGAAAAGAAAATCAAAAATAAATTTTTCAAAACCGATAATTTATCTGAATGAAATAAATGATCCGGGAAATCTGGGAACAATTCTCAGAACGGCGCTGGCGTTCTCGCTGAAAAATATTGTTCTCGATGAAACTTGCGCTGACTTGTATAATTCGAAAACAATCGGCGCGGCAAAGGATTCCATCTTTAAATTAAATTTCGCTTTTGATAAGGATTTGAAAATATTGCGCGAGATAAAAAACAAAATGAAAATTTTTTGTACGCGATTGGAAGATTCCAAAGATTTGAAATTATTGAAAAAGGAAAAAGTTTTTTGTATTGTTCTCGGCAATGAAGCGAGGGGAGTGAGTCCCGAGATTCAACAGGCGGCGGATTTTTTTGTGAAAATTAATATGAGCAAAGAAATGGAATCTCTGAATGTGGCTTGCGCGGCGGCGATTATTTTTCATGAGGTTTATATGCGCGAATTGACATAGATATTGGCGTTCAAAATTTTGCGCCTGATATTGATTGTCGCGAGGCGCAACGGAAAACAATTCGCATGGAATGAAAAAGAAGCGGCGAGCCCCATCGGCAAACAGTTTATATCGCAACGCAAATTATAAGTAGTGGCGGGTCCAGACCAGCCACTACTTATTTATTTAGATACGACGAATTTCAATGGAAAATAAATATGTCTCGGCCGGTTTCAAACCGTTGAGACATATTTGTTTGTTTATTTTTACCGAAGCGAGGCGCAAGATTTTGCGCCTCTGCGATGAGGGTATTGCGGATTAAACTTCAATGACGACCGGCAAAATCATCGGTCTTCTTTTTGTTTTTTTGTACAGGAATTGGCCGATTCCGTCTCTTAATTTATTTTTTATTTCCATCGGATCGGCCGCGTAGTCTTTTCCTTTGTCTTGGCAAATTTTTCTGACCAGCGCTCTGGAGTCATCGATCAATTTTTTATTTTCTTTCATGTAAACGAAACCGCGGGAAATAATGTCAGGACTGCCGACGAGCTCGCCGGTTTTTCTTTTTATCGTGGTAATTACCACAAACATTCCGTCTTCAGACATCATTCTTCGATCGCGCAGAACAATGTTGCTGACATCGCCGACGCCGAGTCCGTCAACCATGACATATTCGGTCGAGACTTTTTTGTCGGTTAATTTGCCGATGGTTTCTCTGGAATTTCGCGGATGAGAAAATTCCATGACTTGTCCGTTGCTCGCCACGAAGATATTTTCTTTTGGAATGCCGAGCTCTTCGGCCAATTCTGCATGAATTTTTAACATGTAATGATTGGCTTCGATCGGAATGAAATATTTCGGTTTGAACAGTCGAATGGTCAGTTTCAGATCTTCTTGTTTCGCGTGTCCGCCGGCGTGAACATCCAGCAATTGGTAATGAAACACTTTTGCGCCTTGCTTGTAAAAGCTGTCTTTCAAATTTTGAATTGTGCGTTCATTTCCCGGAATTACAGAGGAAGAGAACAAAATTGAATCGCCCGGTTTGACGGACAAGAATCGATGTTCTTTGTTAACGATTCTCATTAGAACCGCGCTTTGTTCTCCCTGAGCGCCGGTGCCCAGAACGACCAGTTTGTTGTCCGGCAGTTTTTTGAATTCGGTTTCTTCGACGATTGTTCCGGGTTTTATTTTTAGATATCCGAGTTCATGCGCGATTTCCACATTTGAATTCATACTGCGGCCTTCGAGCAAAACTTTTCGGCCGTATTTTTCAGATAATGTGATAATTTGCTGGATTCTATTTATGAGCGATGCGAATGTGCCGACAATAATTCGGCCGTTTGCCTGCGTAAATATTTTTTCCAGGTCTTCCGTAATTTCACTTTCGGACAGCTGATAGCCGGGATGCGGCGCGTCAGTGGAATCGGACAAAAGCGCGAGAACGCCGCGTCCGCCGATTTGCGCGATGCGATTCAGATCAATCGGTTTGTCATTGATCGGAGAAAAGTCGATTTTAAAATCTCCGGTATGAACAACCGTGCCGAGCGGAGTATTTAAAATAACGCCAAAGCTGTCGGGAATGCTGTGGTTGACCCGCAAAAATTCCACGAGAAATCTTCCGAGCTGAAGTCTGTCTTTGTCCGGATCGATTATTTGAATGTCGAGCGGGGCTGTTTTGTATTCTTGATGTCTTTTTTTCAGGAGTCCGGCGGTTAATTTTGCCGTATAAATTGGCGGATTGCCCAATTTCGGTATCAAGTGAGAAACCGCGCCGATGTGATCATAATGTCCGTGAGTGATAATAACGCCTCGAATGTTTTTCGTTTTATCTTCGAGATAAGTAATATCGGGAATAATATAATCGATTCCCGGCATGTTTTCTTCGGGAAATTGCAATCCCATGTCAACGATTACAATGTCATTGCCATATTCGAAAACAGTCATGTTTCGTCCGACTTCTTCCAGTCCTCCGAGAACCATGATTTTCAATGTTGGTTGAGCTTGATCATTGAAAGACTGAGCGGCCGGACGCGCCATCGGTTTTGCCGGTTGCATTGTTCTTGTTGGCATTCTTCTCGGTTGAGTCGATTGCTTGAAAGCCGGCGCGGTCGGACGCGTCATTTGTTTTGCCGGTTGCATTGTTCTTGCCGGCGCTCTTCTCGGTTGAGCTGATTGCTTGAAAGCCTGTGCGGCCGGACGCGCCGTTGGTTTTGCCGCTTGCGTTGTCCTTGCCGGCATTCTGCTCGGTTGAGATGAACGCTTCGGGCGGGAAGAATAACTTCCGCGCGCCGGCGGTTTTTGATAAGATTTAGATTTTTGTATCATACGATTAGTTTGGGAATCTTTGAAAAATATTTTTAGAGTTTTAATTTTAAAAATCACGCTGTAAGAAAAATTTTTCAGAGTTTCCTCGATGTAATCCAAAAATAGAATCGGTTTTGCTAAGAAACCTTATTTCTTTATTTGAATTTTAGTCGGTCCATTTTCTTTCGGTTTTAATGAACCAATTGCTGATTTGATTAAAACGATTAGATGGGTTAATTATTTTTGAAGTGTTAAAGCCTTTGATTTTTTTGTTCTGCGGATAGGTATAGGTCGGATTGAAAAGAAATATTGCCGGCGCGGAATCAGTCAGCAGTTTTTGGAATTCCGTGTATTTTCCGGCGCGTTCTTCTTCATTTGAAGTTTTTCTCGCTTGTTCGAGAAGCGCGTCAATTTTTTCATCGGCGAGCGAGGTCAGGTTCAATCCCGGATATGTTTTTTGTTTTGAATGCCAGAATGGAAACGGATCAGGATCGTATCCCAGAATTTGGCCGTAAAGCAGAGCTTCGTAATCGCGATTTTTTATCACTTCCTGCATTTGATTCGGCTTTACGAAAATCAAATTCACTTTTGCTCCGATTTGCTGCCATTCTTTTTGCAATTCTTTTGCTATCTTTACATTTTCCGGCTGATCGACTGTTGTCAGGGAAAATTCCAAGTAGCGATTTTTCAATTGCCGAACTTGAAAAGGATATTCCTCGGTTGTTTCCGGTTCCGGAGTTTCAGCGGAATCATCTGTCGTGTCTTCTGATTCTTCAGTTGGAGGCTCTTCTTTTTTGTAGTCAGTCAATTTCCATTCGGCTTTTTCCAATTCTTCCTTGGCCAATTGCGAGTTGAAAGAAAATTTTTCAATGTCAGAATTGAATCCCAATGATTCGGGCAAAATGCAACTGTCGATCACTTGCGCTTCGGCGTTTAAAATTTCGTTTACGATTTTTTCTTTGTTTACCGCGTAGGACAAGGTTTTTCTCATTTGCGCTTCTTTTAATACCGGGTTTTGGCTGTAATTGAAAAACACGGCCGTATATTGAGGCAATTGCAATAGATGAAAATTTAAATTTCGGTTATTGATAATTCTCTGTCTCAATTCTTTCGGCAAATAACTGATGCCTTCAACATTTTTATTATTCAGCGCATCGACCGCTTGGGCGAAATCGCTGTGAAATTTAAAAGTCAGTTCATCAATGTACGGTTTTGTTCCGTAATAATCATTATTCCTTTCCAGATTAAAATTTTTGATTGTTCCGTTTTTGTTTTTTACCAATGATTTGAATTTAAATGGTCCGGTGCCGATCGGTTTCAAATTGTATTCGGCGAGGCTCATGTTTTCCGGCGGAATATTTTCCCAGATATGCTGAGGAAGTATTCCGATGGTCAGACTTTCGAGAAATGGAGCAAACGATTCGGACAGGGTGAATCGAACGGTATAGTCGTCGATTTTTTCCACTTTCGCGCCTTTGAAATTGAAATATATCGGAGTTTTCGTTTCCGGAATATTTATTCTTTCAAAAGTGAAAATCACATCATCGGCTTTGAATTTTTCTCCATCATGCCACAGAACATCTTGGCGCAATTGAAAGGTATAAACTTTTTGGTCGGCGCTGATCTGATAATCTTCGGCCAGATCTTTTGTAAATCCGTTTTCGGAAAAATTCAACAAACCGGAGAATGTCAGGGCGGTGAGATCCATGTCAGCGTCGCTGGTTTGCGCGAAAAGAGGATTGACATGTCTGATGGTGCCAACCAATCCTTCGGTATAACTTCCGCCCGCGGTCGGGACAATGGTGGAATGAGTCCAATAAAAATTGAGAAGCAATGAACAAATGGAAACTATGACAATCCCGCTGAGAATTCTGATTGCCAGCTGTTCGCCTTTTGATAAATATTTTGAAATATAAAAGAGTTGTTTGAAGGAAGGAAATTTTTTCTTTGCGTGCAGATTTTGCACCAAACGTTCATCGTGCCGGTTTAATTTCCGTATTCGGTCGCGCGCCAATTTTTCCTTCAGAAGATATTTTCGAGATTGAATTTTTACCAGGTATTTTTTTATGAATGACACAAAGTTTTTGTAGTTGAAAAATGGTTAATTTGTTAATGAGTCGATTGTCGATAATTTTTGTTGCTGTAAATGCGCAAGCCGGCGCTGTGAATTTAAAATTCAAAAAATTTATAGCAATGAGTCGATCGTTTTTTGAGAGAAGTTTATTGAACGTGAAGTAGAATATTTGCCAATGATATTCCCAGGAATAATATGGCGAAGATAATGGTCGCAATAAAGATGTTTTTTTCCAAACCTCTTTTTGTTCGGAAAACATTGGATGAATCGCCGCCGCCAAAGACGCCGGAAAGTCCGCCGCCGCGGTTTTGCATCAATACGAGAATAATTAAGATTATTGCGCTCGCGACTTGCGCGATTGTGATAGCATTTTGCATAAATTAGAGGAATTGTTAATCATTTGTAAGTATAGCAGAGCGGTTTATTTTTGTCAATGAGACGAGCGAGAAAGCGAATAGCACATAACATGTAGCACGTAGCATGTAGCACGTAGCATGTAATAATTTTTGTAGAGGCGCAAGATTTTGCGCCTTATATTTCGATAATCGAGTCAAGCGAATTATTAAATATGTAGCGGCGGGTTGCACCCGCCGAAATCTTTGATCGATTCGTCAACAAAATTTAAATGTGCTAAAATGTAAACAATATGTTGCCAACCGTTAAAAAAAAATCTTGGTATAGAAAGTGGTGGGGAATCGCGTTGATCGGATTGATTGTTATGTTAATCGCGATTTTGATGGTTTTTGTTTTTCAGTTTGGAAAAATATTCAATCAGATTAAACATGGAGATTATCTTGCTGTGAACGCGGCAACGGAAAATCCTCCTTATGAAATGGAGAAATTCATTGATCCTCTTTCACCGTCAATCGGAGCAAAGGACGCGAAAATAGTAATCGTGGAATTTGGGGATTTCAATTGTTCGCAGTGTTTGAAAGCGTTTCCGATCGTTCGGGAAATCGCGGAAAAATATAAAGACAAGATTTTGCTTTATTGGCGGAATTATCCGGTGGTGGCGGAAAATTCGATTGATTTTGCCAGAGCATCGGTCTGCGCTCAGCAGCAAAATAAATTTTGGGCTCTGCATGACAAATTTTTTCAGCTTCAGGGAAAAATCGAGCCGGAAAATTTTAGCGAAATCGCAGTGAAAACCGGAATTAATAAAACTCAATTTGAAAAATGTTTGCAAAATAATTTGACGGAAGCGCAGATTCGAAAGGATTTTTATGCCGGAGAAGATGGCGAAGTTCGCGGAACGCCGACTTTTTTCATTAATGGTTATAAAATTGAAGGTCCGATTCCTTTTGAAATTTGGGAACAAATAATTGGAAATTTATTAACAATTTATGGAGAAAATACAGGAAATTAGACTTCACGGACGCGGAGGACAGGGCACGGTGACAGCGGCCGAGCTGATCGCTGTCGCGGCATTTTATGATGGAAAATTTTCGCAAGCGTTTCCCAGCTTTGGCGTGGAAAGGCGAGGCGCGCCGGTATCTGCGTTTTGCCGCATTTCAGGAGAAAAAATCAGATTGCGCGCGCAGATCTATCAGCCTGATTTTATAATTATTCAAGATGCCGGATTGATCACAACCGATCCGTCGGTTTTGCAAGGAGCGGAAAAATGCAGGGGAATTTTGATCAATTCGGAAAAAAAAGATTGGCCGGAAATTAAAAATAAAAATGTCATTACAGTACCGGCAACGAAAATCGCATTGGAAAAAATCGGCAAACCGTTTATCAACACTGCGCTGATCGGAGCTTTTACCGCAATGTCAAAATTGGCGACATTGGGTTCATTGCGCCGCGCGGTGGAAGAGCGGTTTCCGCCGGAAGTGGCTGCATCGAATATCGCGGCCATGCAGGCGGCTTATGATTGCGTTGAAGTGAAAATCAAGGAATATAAATTCAGTTCGATTTAGAGAATAATTTTATTCAAAAATAATATGAAAATAAATCTCGCGGTTGAGCCCGGATCGACCATGAAAAACAAGACCGGCAATTGGAGGACGTTTATGCCGATCATTGACCATGAAAAATGCATTGCTTGCGGAACTTGCGCGCGCGTCTGTCCCGAAGGCTGTGTTTTTGCAAATGGAGAAAAAATTTTACAGGGAAAAGTTTTTTTTGAAAAAGATCTGGATTATTGCAAAGGATGCGGAATTTGCGCCGAGGAATGTCCGGTGAAGTGCATTAAGATGGAGATTGAGATGAAGTAGAAGATGCGAAATAATGCGAATTTATGCGAATGATGAAAGATGGAATTATTTATCCGGAATTGAGTTATAAAATAATGGGATGCGCCGGTTTTGTTTCAGTGAAAGAGAGTGGGAAAATATTATTTGGATTTTGTCGTCGAAAATAAAGTTGTGGCGGAATTAAAGGCTGGCTGCAAATTGCGGCTGCCTCATATAAAACAAGTATTCGGTTATTTGAATGCGGCAAGATTAAAATTAGCGATTATTATTTATTTTTGCCGAGATGGCGTGCGTTCCGAGCGAATCATCAATCCTAATATATAAAATATATATGAATAAATGTATCGAAGGTTCTCATGCGGTGGCTGAGACAATCAATCTGTGCCGGCCGAAAGTAATTGCCGCTTATCCCATTACTCCGCAAACTCATATTGTCGAGGATTTGGCAAAGATGAAAGCGAACGGAGACGGCGGTTATGAATTTGTTCGATGTGAAAGCGAGTTTGCGGCGGCTTCCATTATTCTTGGCGCTTCAGCTTCGGGCGTTCGAGTTTATTCCGCTTCCAGTTCTCAGGGTTTGCTTCTGATGACTGAAGTTTTGTTTACGATCGCGGGAATGCGTTTGCCGGCTGTTTTGACTTGCGCCAATCGCGCTATTTCCGCGCCGATCAATATTTGGAATGATCAGCAGGATGCAATGACTTTGCGCGACAGCGGATGGATAATGCTGTTCGCGGAGGACAATCAGGAAGCGGTTGATTTGCACATCGTCGCTTATAAAATTACCGAGGCTTTGCGCATTCCGGTCATGGTGAATATGGATGGTTTTGTTTTGACTCATACATTTGAGCCGGTGGATATTCCCGAACAAAAAGAAGTTGACGCGTTTTTGCCGGAATATTCGCCTGAACAAGGACAATTTCTCGACATAAATATGCCGGTCAGTCTCGGCTGTTTCGCCACTCCGGCCGATTACATGAATATTCGGGAAGAACTGGCGATTGATATTGAAGCATCGAAAAAGTTTATTAAAACGCAATTGGGAAATTATAAAAAAGCGTTCGGACGGGGAGGAAATGCGCTGGTAGAATATTATGGAGCGAAAAATCCGGATGTGATTATTGTTGCCATGGGATCTGTTGTGGGCACGATAAAGGATGCGGCGGATGAATTGATGGAAAAGAAAAAAAATGTCGGCTTGGCGAAAATAAAATGTTTGCGGCCGTTTCCAAAGGAAGAGCTGGTAAAAGTTTTGGGCAAAACAAAATTCGCGGCAGTGCTGGACAAAAGCATTTCTCTGGGGCAAGAGGGAATCCTGGCGACGGAAGTAAAAGCGGCCGCGCAAAATAAATTGTCAGCGAAAATTCAATCATTCGTAGTCGGACTTGGCGGACGGGATATTACAAAAGACAGTATTAAAGAAATTTTTCAGCATGTTCAAAAAAGAGATTCCGGACTTTCATTTGTTGAATAAAAAAATTCAGGCGTTGAATAAAAAATTTATGAAAAAAATAAAAATAATAATTTTAATTCTTCTGATGTTTGCCGGCAGTTCCTTTGTTTCAGGTTTTATTTTGGTTGATCAGGCGCGCGCGGTCGAAGATACAATGGATCCGCGGGAATTGCAATTGAAAATTCCTTTCGGTCAATTCAGTGATCTGGGAAAAATTCAAGAGGTGACTGCAAAGAAGAAAAATCCGTTGACAGGAGAAGATGAAACTTATAAATTCATTGAAATTCCGTGGCTGGCGAAATATATCGGCAATGTATATCGCTATGGAGTGGGTCTGGGATCAATCATTGCCGTGCTCGCATTGATGCTCGGAGGACTGATGTATATGTCCGCGGGTTTGAGTCCGGCGATGGTCGGCCGCAGCAAGCAAATAATGTTAGGCGCTGTCACGGGATTGGTTTTGCTTTTGGGTTCTTATATAATGTTGTATGTGATAAATCCGAATTTAATTCAGCTGAAGCCGATTCAGGTGGAAATAGTAAAAACCGCGGTAATGGTGGGCGAGACTTCTTGCAGCGTTCTCGGCAATGCCGATCAGCCGGTTTATAAAAGTGTGGAAGTCGATCCCACGAAAAGCGGATCAAAAGGAACCTCGGGAGCGACCTGGAATACGAGCAAAGAAACTTGCGGTGAAACATTTCCCGTGAGACTGAAAGCGGGTGTGGAAAAGAAAGGTGAGTTAACGGTCGGCGGACAGACTTGCATGAGCGATTATTGTGAAAATGAAAATTTATCTTGTATCAATGATATTGCGACCGGAAAGAGAAGTTGCAAGAGTGTATTTATTAACGGCTCGATTACAATTCCAACCGCAGTGGATTCGTTACTTTGCGGTAATGCTCTGGGAGCGGCTGCCTTAGGGTTGAAACTTTCCGAAGGTTTTTATCTGGACAGTTTAAAATTGGTTTATCGCTCTCCCGGAACTACTGACTGGAAGCCTTTATCCGAGCCGATTGCGCTCGCTGAAGGAGGAAAAATGCAAACATCTTACGGTATTGAAAGAAAAGATTTGATCGGCGCTGTTAGACTGAAAGATATGCCGGCGAATACGCAACTAGCGTTGGAAATTGAAGTAAATAACGCATCTTTGGTTTTATTACCGACAATTGACAAGACTTTTGTCGTTTCCGCCGATTCCGGTGATCCGAAATTGGCGACCAGTGTTGCGCCGATTATCGCTTGTCGGAGTGGATCGCCGGCTGTTTCAATTTATCAGCGCAAGCAACATCTCGCGAGCAAGGAAATCTCCATTGGGGATGCGGCAAAAATTTGGAAAATAGTTCCTCCGGAAAAAACGCTGACAGTGGGAGCTCTGAGAGCATCAACATCGGGCGTAAAATGGGATATTAATATTACGGCGAATTTTTTCAACTGCAAGAAAGATTTGGGAACTGTTGAGTTTAAAGAGCCGGGTTGCTCGGCACTTTCCGTTATTGGAAATTGCGAGGGAGCTGGCGTGGGCAACACTTGTGTAAGGGAAGAAAGTAGCACTGTGTTCAGTCAAGGTCAATCGATAACAAGAAAAGTGAAAGTTCCAATTCCAAATGCTTGTCCAGCACCATTGATATGTAATGTTGAGGCTGAAGTATGTTCCTGCGGTTCAGCAAACACCAGCTGTGTAAGCGATGCAAGTTGTTCGGCAGAAAATTATTGCAATTTTAATATTTGTTCTCCAAGAGATGGCAATAAAGGCGACTCATGTCAACCGGGAAAAGTTTTTAAGGAAGCTGATGGCAGTTTATCCGCCATTCAAGTTTGTAAATATAATAGCGCCGGCGGATCGGCAGGATTGATATGTGATGCAAATTTGCCGAATACGACAAATGTATGCGTTGACGGACCAAAGCAATGTTCCAGTGAAGATGACTGCAAGGCGTTGCCGTATAAAGATGCTGATTGCACGGCCGGTTATTGTGATTGCGATGATGATGATGATGCCTGTGCCGGACTTCAGCGAGATGGAAGTTTTTATCGGTGCGCGGAAAATAAATCAGATGAATTGTATGGAGGCGCAGATTCCTGCGTATTAAAACCAGTTGTCGGCTCTGGAGAGAATTGTGATCCAGAGGATAAGTGGGCTTGCGTTGCCGGATATTTTTGCGGAGATGAAATAAATAAATGCGTCAAAGCGCCGGTAGCCTGCATAGATGATACTGGTGAGGAAGCTGACTATATTTGCGTTGATTATGCTGGTGATGTAGAGGTTTATGCGGGCTGGGGCAGGCCGGCTGATAACCAATCCTGGACAGGAGATTGTCAGAATGGATATTGCAATTGCGATGATGATGATGAGTGCGCAGACGGATATACTTGTATAAATAATATTACAGACCTATATAATAGTAATGGGACTTGCGCGGTCGTGGAAAATTAAAATAAATAAAAAAATATGCAATACAAAATGCCATTTAATTATTTGATAAATCCCGGACATTCGGCTTGCGCCGGATGCGGGGAAATTCTGGCCATGCGGCATGTCCTGCAGATCGCCGGCAGAAATACGATAATTGCCAATGCGACCGGTTGCAGTGAGGTGACGACTTCGCGTTTTCCCATGTCTTCATTCAAAGTTCCGTGGATTCACGCCAATTTTGAAAATGCGCAGGCGGTTGCGAGCGGAATTTCAGCTGCTTTGAGGCAAAAGGGAATGGAAGATCAGGTGAATGTGATCGCGTGGGGCGGAGATGGCGCGACTTTTGACATCGGACTGGGTTTGATTTCCGGGAGCTGGGAACGGCAGGAAAATATTTTGTATGTTTGTTTTGATAATGAAGCGTATATGAATACCGGAATTCAGGCGAGTGGCGCGACGCCGGAAGGCGCGAATACGACTACGACTCCGCCGGGAAAAAAATCAACCGGTGATGATAATTTGAAAAAAGATATGCCTGCGATTGCGCTGGCGCATCATTGCGTGTATGTTGCCACTGCGACAGTCGGCAATATTATTGATTTGCAGGAAAAAGTGAAAAAAGCGCTGAGCATGAAAGGACCGAAATATTTGCAAATTCTCGTCACTTGCGTTCCCGGCTGGTACACTGATTCCAAAGACACGATCAAAGTGGCGCGATTGGCTCAGCAAACCGGAATTTATCCGATAATTGAATATGTGAACGGCGAACTGACCGGAGCGGCAAAATGTCCGAGGCCGAAACCGCCGATTGAAGAATATTTGAAATTGCAGGGCAGATACAAACATTTGTTCAAGTCGGATGAAGGAAAGAAAGTAGTTGCCGCGCTTCAGCGCATAGCTGAAGAGAATGTTCGGAAATACGGATTATAGTTTGTATTTGATAATCGTAATAAAAAAACGCAGGGGCTGAACATGTTCAGCCCCTGCGTTTTTTGCGGCGTTTTTTTGTTGCTACGAATTCGTGAATTATCATTCCCCAATTACGGATTTATTAATTGTCACACTGAGCCTGAAAGCCTGTCCCGAGTCGCATCGAGGGGAAGCGTGCTCCCTAAAATAACCATTTGACAATAAATAAAGTTTGTTGTATTATTCGGATAATATAATTAATTCATAATTCAAATACAATGAAAACCGAAAAGACAATCAATGCTTTTTTGAAGAAGTTTTCTCTGCCTCAGAGAATGACCGGGTTTTCTTTTGTCTTCAAAAATCGGTTTGCCGATGCTAATTTTAGCGCGGGATTTGTTCTCAACTTTGTTTTGAATTATGAGTTTTTTCCTCATTATTCTCGATAACAGAGTTCGAGCGAAATCCCGCGCTAGTCGCGGGATTTTTTGTTGAAATCACAAACAGGAACGGAACGCGAAAAAGGAGGTATCCAATGTCAGACTGGGAAGAAGAAAAAATCACGGAAGAAGAACGAAAAGCCAATTTTCTCATCATGAGTCTCAAAAATTTTCTGGATCTTCTCGGCTCAAAGAGAAATGAAGTGCTCATAATTTTCAGCGTTCTGGTTCTTTGTCAGGGAATATCGCTAATAATACCATATCTTTTTAAACTTATATTTGATGATCTGCCGACAGCGGTTTTGGCGGAAGAAGTATCCGCGAAAATTGTTTGGCTGATCATCGGCATGGCTGCATTGCAGATGCTCCATGCCTTGATTCTCAGGCTCTTCGTGAAAACGAAGATGATTAAAATAGTGATTTATCTGGAAAACCATTGGCCTGTGATCGCGCACAAGAAATTGATGGATCTGTCGCCCGGATTTCACGAAAAAGAAAATACCGGAAAAAAAGTCGGAAAAATAGAAAAAGGCTGCGACAAGATGATTCAACTTTTGGTTGATCTGTTCTGGCATTTTCTACCGAAATCGTTTTATCTCATTATAAATATTGTATTTGTACTTTTCATTGATTGGCGCATCGGACTGTTTTTTACCCTTCCGATTTTTATCGCGATCACTATTATGTATCGCTGTATGATAAAATTTTTTGATGAATGGGAAAAATGGGAAAAGCAAAAAGAAGAATCAAGCGGCATTTTTTGTCAATCGCTCATTAATGTTCGAACCGTGCAGGGATTTGTCCAGGAAAAAAGGGAAAATTCTCGCTTGCGTAAAATTCGCGATTCCATGGCTGAGCTTGATATCAGCGTGAGCGTGCGCCTTGACCGGCTTTTCCTGTATGTGAATCTTATTTTGAACTTCGCTTTTTCCGGGAGCATCATTCTCGGTATTTATCTGGCGCTGACAAAGCAGACATCAGTGGGAAATATCGTTTTTGTCATAGCGACCGGCACCGGATCGATAGACAGTATCATTATGCTGGTGGAATCGTATTATCAGATTCTCAGAAAATTTGTGACAGTGAATCGGATGAAAGCGCTTTTGGATGAGCGGCCGGATATTGAAAATCGCGGGAACAAGATAGGCTCGGTTGTCGGCGAGATCAAGGTGAACAATGTTTCCTTTGTGTATTCGCAAAAAACAGAGCCGGTGCTAAATCAATTTTCCTTGAAAATATCGCCGAAAGAAATGGTAGCGCTCGTCGCTCGTAGCGGAGAGGGCAAGACAACGCTTGTTCGGTTGATCTGCCGGATGTATGATGTTGCTTCGGGAGAAATTTTGCTCGACGGTCGCGACATTCGAGAATTTGATCTGTATGAATATCGCAAACTTTTTGCGATCGTTCAGCAGGATGTGGATATTTTTGACGGATCGTTGCGTGAAAATATTATTTATCCGTATGTTGATTCCACTTCGGAACAGGTTCATCGGGCGATCAAAGCATCTTATCTGAATTCGCTTTGCGACAACTCGGAGCGTTGTCCGGAGGGAATTGAAACTCAAGTGGGCGAGCGAGGAATTCGTTTGTCAGGCGGTGAACGCCAGCGCGTCGGCATTGCCCGCGCGTATATTGCTCTTTTGAATGGCGCAATATTTCTCATTCTCGACGAAGCGACTTCCAGCCTGGATTCCGAAGCTGAACGCGCGATTCAAGAGATGATTGATCAGTTGCGCGGTGAATTGAACATTTCAATCATTGCGATCGCGCATCGTCTGTCCACCATTAAAATGGCAGACACAATATATGTGATAAATGACGGCCGAGTGGAAGAGAGCGGCAATCACAAAACACTTCTCAACAAGAATGGACTCTACGCAAAGCTGGTGGAATTGCAAGCCATCGGCGCGCTCAGAGACTAAAAGAAAAAATAAACCGCCGGTTACAAAGTAATCGGCGGCGTTTTTTTTGTTGCTGATAATTTGCGAATTGTAATGTTGTTGCTACCACCGCAGCGTGCGGGGTTCCGCTCACAGCGGAACGAATTCACCACCGCAGCGTGCGGGGTCCCGCTCACAGCGGTGATCTCGGATTTCTGATTTAGAATTTAGTATTTCATTCAATTGAATCTCAGGCGCAAAATTTTGCGCCTCTAAGTTTAAATCGGTTGTTATATGTTCCCCCGCTCTTCGCGAAGGGCGGGGTTCCATGAATAGTGCTCCTTGTTCCATGCTATGTGTTATGTGCTATGTGTTCCATGTTCCATGTTATGTGTAGTGCTCCTTGTTTCTTGCTCTCTGCGAAAAAATATCCGCGCCAATCTCAAAGTGTCATAATCAACCGCGCCGTTCAAATAATCAAATGCGGGTTTTAAATATTCAACTCCGCAATCGTTGAACGCGGGAAAAACTTGATTGCAAACCGTTTCATCGGGACGAATGTGATCAATGGAAATTTCTCGTCCTTGTTTGGCCAAATTGTCCAGATGATTGATAATTGTGGATATTGCCATTTTTCTTTCTCTCGCCATTTCTTCCAATGATTTTTTTTGATTTAATAATTCAAATGTTATTTCTTCGGTCGCGCTTTTTCTTTTGATTTTGATCGGCGCGTCGGCAAACGGCCTGCCGGTCAAATCGTTTTCCGCGGCATAAGCGGAAATGATTTGCAGGAAAGAATCTCCGAATTTTTCCAATTTGCTCTGGCCGACGCCGGAGACTCGGGAAAAACTTTCTCGGTCAGTCGGAAAATGCCAGCACATTTCGCGGAGCGATTTGTCGCCGAAGATCACAAACGGAGGAACGCCCAGGGAATCGGCGATTTGTTTTCGCAGAGCGCGCAATTTTTCAAATAATCCGCGATCATATTCTTCATCATCTTGTTTTTCAAAGTTGGCTGTTTTCTTGCGCGAAAACAACATTGCTTCGGTGCCGGTCAAAAATTCTCTGCCGCTCGAAGTGGCGGAAATTATCGGATACATTCCCGCATCTTTTGTTAATAAGCCGCGCACGACAAGTTCGGAGATAACTTCCCTCAGAAAATCCGTTGAGAAAGTATTTGCCAAGTTGAAAATAGGGAGACGGTCATGGCCGAGATTTAAAAGTTTTTTATTTCTGCTTCCCCGCAAAACATCGACCAAATGTCCGCCGCCGAAACGGCCTCCGAGTTGAATCGCTCCACTGATGATCAATCGCGAAATTTCCGTCGCGTCAACCGTTTCTCTTTCCGCGACGCAGGAATCGCAATTACCGCAATTTTCTTCGTTATAAGTATCGCCGAAATAATTTAAAATTCTTTTGCGCCGGCAATCGTTGGTTTCCATGAATTCGATGACATCGCGCAATTTTTTTCGAGCCGTATTTTGCAAATTCAAATCAGTGATTTCATTGATGAAATATTCGTGTTTGTGCGCGTCTCCGCGGGAAAAAAATAAAACGCATTCGCTCGGCAAGCCGTCGCGGCCGGCGCGTCCGATTTCCTGGTAATAACCTTCGAGCGATTTTGGAAAAGTGTAATGCGCGACCAAGCGAACATTCGGCTTGTCAACTCCCATTCCGAAAGCGATTGTCGCGACAATTATATTGATTTCATCGCGAATGAATTTTTCTTGAGTTTGCTTTCGAATTTCCGGATCAAGTCCGGCGTGATAGGGCAGAGCGTTCATTCCGTTCGCGCGCAAATTCTCAGCCACTGATTCTGTTTCTTTTCGGGAAAAACAATAAACAATGGAAGAATCATCTTTGTATCGTTTCAAAAGTTGAAGCAATTTTTCAAATGCGCCGGATTTTTTTTCCACGCGAAGAAACAGATTCGGACGGTTGAATCCGGAAATGAAAACTTTTGCGTTTTGCAATCCCAGCTGATTTAAAATATCCTGCCTGACTTTTTCCGTGGCGGTCGCGGTCAGCGCGATTATTTTCGTTTGCGGAAAAAATTGTTTTAACATTTTCAGATTGCGGTATTCGGGACGAAAATCATGACCCCATTCGGAAATGCAGTGCGCTTCGTCAATAGCGATCAGACTCAAATTCATTTGATTTAACAAGATTTTGAAATTATCAAGAAATATTCTTTCCGGCGCAACATAAAGCAATTTTATTTTTCCGGCCATGGCATCATTTTGAATGCGATAAAGTTCATTCGATGACAATGAAGAATTCATGAATTCAGCGCTGATGCCGTCAGCTTTCAGCGCGTCCACCTGATCTTTCATCAGCGCGATCAGCGGAGAAACAACCAAGGTCATTCCGGACATCGCCAGCGCGGGCAATTGATAACAAAGCGATTTTCCGCCGCCGGTCGGCATTAAAACAAAATTGTCATTCCCGGCCAAAACACTGTCAATGACTTCCCTCTGTCCGGGACGAAATTTATTATAGCCGAAATATTTTTCCAGCAATTCCAATATTTGATCGTTCATATTATTGTTTGAAATTAAGAGTAAGTCTGATCGAAATTCATTCTTTGCAACCATTTTACATTGAAACGAAAAAAAACGCACTGTTTATAAATTCATGAAAATTCGTCGAAATTCGATGACATTTTTAAGGAAAAAAAACAGTCGCTTCATGAGAAGCTCAGAGAAATCAGCTGTTTTCATTCCTTGACAAACGGCGTTATTCGCAGTATTCTTTTTTATTGAGCTCTTTTACAAAAAAACGAGAGGAGGGCGAAATGCCGAAGAATAAAAACAGTCTGCGTTTCATGGATTATGCCATGGTATGGAATATTATTTATAATTTCATTTTGTTCGCGCTGTTTTTTCACGATGATGTTCGGAATTTTTTCATGGATTTTTTTCGCGAGCAAGGCTGGTTTACGTCAATTTGTTTGTTTTACGCAATTTTCGTACCGGCGCTGATTCCGATGTTATTCGCAATAAAAGATCAAAAGAACGGCGTTAATTTGCCGATTGGAATTTTGACGGTGATTTTGAGTTTTGCTTTCCAATTGGCGCCGATCTGGAGTCAAGTGATAATTTTTGGAAACGGTTGGTGGCTGGGACATGCGGGACTGAAAGTCCTTTTTATTCTGGGAGCGAATGTTTTTTTTATGACCAGCGCAAAAAAGTTCAGCTCTGATTTTTGTGAGCTGGATGAAACCTTGCAATCGGTTTTGACGCGGATCAAACGGAAAACCGGATGTGAATTCAAAAAAGTTTTTATTTGTTCAGCTGCAATGGGACAGAACCACGTCAATAATTGCGCTGTCATTATTTCTTCGAAAACATTGCTTTTGGGAAAAAAATTGAGAGATGTCCTTGACGAGGAGCAGTTGGAAGTTATTTTGCTCCATGAGGCGGGTCATATGCATTATCGGATTCTTGCAATGATTGGCAGAATGTTTGAGTTTGCATTGAATTTCGCAATGTATGGCGCTATCGCGTTGATGCTCATCGATGTTTTCAATGTGCGGAATTTGCAGGCAAATATGTTCGGCTGGATTTTGTTTGTCAATTGCGCTGTTTTTTCGCTGGATATTATTTCAACGATTATCACGGGGCAGATGAGAAAATTCCTGGAAAATTTGGCTGATTCTTTTGTCCTTCGATATGTGTCGGGAAGTTTTCTCGCCGATGTTCTCGAAATAGTTCGGGATAATTTGCCGGTTGCCGGCAAATTGCAATGCGGAATTTCATTGCTTAATACTCATCCTGATATTAATCAACGAATCAAAAGGTTAAGAGAACGAAGCTAGCAGCCAGATTCAAATCGCAGGTGCTATTTTTTTCCCCGCTTCTCGCAAGAGGCGGGGATTTTTTTTTTATTTAAAAGAAGTTTGATTTGGTGAATTCTTTACAAAACATAAATTTTGGTATATAATTCGGGACAGTTTTGGCTCGGCGATTTATCGCAGAAAGCTTGCGGCGAGTGAAAAAAATCAATTTGTAATTTGTTTTCAATATATTATGAACAACAATAAAATTTCAATTCGCGGGGCGAAAGTCAACAATCTGAAAAACATTGATGTTGATATTCCGCGAAACAAACTCGTGGTAATAACCGGACTGTCCGGTTCGGGAAAATCTTCTCTTGCCTTTGACACCATTTATGCGGAAGGACAGCGCCGTTATGTGGAAAGTTTGTCTTCTTACGCGCGACAATTTCTGGAAGTGAAAGAAAAACCGGATGTGGAAAAAATTACCGGCTTGTCTCCGGCGATCGCCATTGATCAGCGGTACAGCGCGCAAAATCCGCGTTCGACCGTGGGAACGATTACTGAAATTTATGATTTGTTCAGACTGATGTTCAGCCGGATCGGACATCCTCATTGTCCGTCGTGCGGACTGGAAGTTTCCCGCCAGACAGTGGATGAAATCGTGGAAAAAATTTGGAAAATAAATCATCGGGTGAATGTTTCCATTCTCGCGCCGATTATCCGCGACCAAAAAGGTTCTCACCGAAAATCATTTGAAGAAATCAGAAAGGCGAATTATTATCAGGTTCGTTTTGACGGAATTCTATATAATATTGAAGAGATTGAAGATTTGAATATTGATAAACAAAAAAAACATACGATTGAAATAGTGGTTGACCGCATCTTGCTGGACAATGAAAAAGAAACGAAATTGCAACTTGCCGAATCAGTGAAAGTGGCGGCTGATCTGGGAAACGGATTGGTGATCGTGCTTCGTTCGGACAAAGAAGAAGACACTTTGTTCAGCCAATATTACACTTGTCCGAAATGCAACATTGATTTGCCGGAAATAGAATTGCGAAGTTTTTCTTTCAATTCTCCGTTCGGCGCGTGTCCGGTGTGCGCGGGTCTGGGAACAAAACAAGAAGTTGATCCTGAATTGGTGATCAGCAACAAGCGATTAACCTTGGCGCAGGGCGCGATAAAACCGTGGACGAAAATTTTTTCCAATCAAACGGCGATCTGGCAATTGCTGGCCGCGGCGGCGAAGAAAAACCGATTTTCAATTGACGCGCCCGTGGAAAAACTTTCGAAAAAAGCGTTGAATATCGTTTTGTACGGAACAGGGGATGTCGAATATGAAATCGCTTCAAAGAAAATGACTTTTGAAGGAGTGATTCCCGGGCTGGAGAAAAAATATTTGGAAACCGATTCCGAATATATTCGCAAGGAAATAGAAAAATACATGCGCGTTCACACTTGTCCGGAATGCAAAGGAAAGCGCTTGAAAAAAGAAAGTCTGGCGGTGACTGTCGGAGGATTGTCGATCGTCGAATATACCGACCGGCCGCTCGGAGAATTGAAAACAGCGGTAAACGAACTGCTGAAAAGCGAGAAATTTTCAGGAAAGAAATTGCCCAAAAAAGAATTTTCGTCAGTGAAAGAACCGATCAATGCGATTGAATTTAAAATCGCCGGTTTGATTATAAAAGAAATTGAAAAGCGCGTGGGATTTCTGGAAAATGTGGGACTCGGATATTTGTCGCTGGGACGGAGCGCTGTTTCTCTGTCAGGCGGGGAAGCGCAGAGAATTCGGCTGGCAACTCAGCTGGGTTCGGCTTTGTCGGAAGTTATTTATGTTTTGGACGAGCCGTCAATCGGACTTCATCCGGCGGATAATAATAAATTGATCGCCACTCTGAAAAATTTGCGGGAAAAGGGAAACAGCGTAATCGTGGTGGAGCATGATTCGGCAATGATGGAAGCGGCTGATTATATCATTGACATCGGACCGGGCGCGGGAATTTACGGCGGAAAAGTGGTGGCAGCCGGGACTCCGGAACAAATTAAAAAATCGGAAAAATCATTAACCGGGAAATATTTGTCAGGCAGGGAAAAAATAGAAGTTTTGGAGAGAAGCCCCCGTGGCAACGGAAAAAATATCGAGATAAAAGGCGCGACCGCATTCAACCTGAAGAACATTGATGTGAAAATTCCTCTGGGAAAATTGGTTGCCATCACCGGCGTTTCCGGATCAGGCAAATCAACGCTCATGACGGAAATCTTGGCAAAAGCATTGTCCCGATATTTCTACCGATCAAAAGATATTCCGGCTGAGCACAAGACGATAAACGGATTGGAAAATTTGGACAAAGTGATCAGCATTGATCAGACGGCGATCGGGCGAACGCCGCGTTCAAATCCGGCGACTTATACCGGAATTTTCACTTACATTCGCGATCTTTTCACGCAAGTGCCGGAAGCGAAGATCAAGGGTTATGATGCCGGCAGATTCAGTTTCAATGTAAAAGGCGGGCGATGCGAGGAATGCGGAGGCGACGGATTGATAAAAATAGAAATGCAATTTTTGCCGGACGTTTACGTGGAATGCGCAGAATGCAAAGGCAGACGCTATAACAAAAAAACTTTGGAAATACATTATCGCGGAAAAAACATCGCCGATATTCTGGACATGACGGTCAGCGAAGCCAAAAATTTTTTCGGCGACACGCCGATTCTCCGGGAAAAATTGACTTTGCTGGAAGAAGTCGGGCTCGGATATCTGACGCTCGGCCAGTCGGCGACAACTCTGTCCGGCGGAGAAGCGCAGAGAATAAAATTGGCGACTGAACTTTCTCGCTACGCCACCGGAAAAACATTGTATATTCTGGATGAACCGACGACCGGTTTGCATTTTGATGATATCAAGAGATTGCTGTTGATTTTGAATAAATTGGCGGACAAGGGGAATACGGTTCTTATAATTGAACACAATCTGGATGTGATAAAAAACGCGGATTGGATCATTGATCTCGGACCGGAAGGCGGAAACAAAGGCGGATATCTGGTGGCAGTCGGAACGTCGCAAGATATTGTTGATTGTGAAAAATCAATTACCGGGAAATATTTGAAAAAAGTTTTGAAATAGTGCGGAGAAATCCTAAGTCCGAAATACGAAATAATAAAAAAAATCCAAGCGCTAAATTCGAAAAACCAAAGATGAAATTAAAATTTTTTTGAATTGTAAAATGTTTAGCGCGAAATGCAAAAGGATTTGTATAAAGATTGCGAAATGTCGGATTGGGAAATGTTGAATCGCGAAATGTTGAATTGTGAAACGTTGATTTGCGAAACGTTTAATCGTGAAACGTTGGAATGCGAAACGTTGGAATGCGAAACATGAATCGCGAAATGTTGAATTGTGAAACGTTGATTTGCGAAACGTTAAATCGTGAAATGTTGAATTGTGAAACGTTGGAATGCGAAACATGAATCGCGAAATGTTGAATTGTGAAACGTTGATTTGCGAAACGTTAAATCGTGAAATGTTGAATTGTGAAACGTTGGAATGCGAAACATGAATCGCG
>JAHIRY010000037.1 GCA_018818405.1 Patescibacteria group bacterium
AATTGTGAGCGACGGACACAAAACTAAAACTTTATCTACCAACCCAAGCCCTAAAGCAATTTGAGCAACACCATAAATCACATAACTTTTGCCTGTTCCTGTTGCTAAATCAATCGCTGCCGATAATTTATTTGGCAAAGGTAAATTTTTTTGATATTCGCGAACATTCTTATATCTTTTTTGCAATTCGTCATTTTTTCTAAAATTTTCTTCAACTAAATTTTCAATTGACTTATATTCGCCAGACGCAAAATAAATAATCGCGTCCCGAATTGCTTCTTTCTGATATTCTCTATCCCCGCAAAGAACATCAAGAAAACTAACCCACTTTTTTAAATTGAGCTTTGCGGGATCATAGTTTTGCTTCACCTGCAAAACTAAATCTTGTGTTTTGTATATTTTAATTCCTTCTGTCATATTATTTTAATTCTTTTATAGAAACATTGTTTTGCAACATTATTCTTTCATCATCATTCCATTTGTTTGCAATAATAAAATTGTATCTTTTAATTACAGGCGCTAAATTATTGGCGGCAAATTTAATAGTTATATTATAATCACCAGGCAATAAAATATGAGAACCATGATTAGGAATTACTGCTAAATCAAATTGAAAAACTACTTCACTTGAACTTTGGATACCAAAATATTCTAAATTAGCAAAATCGGATTTTGTAATATGGCCAAAATCTAAATGTTTAAATAAATGGGGCTGAATTTTTGGCATTGCAACATTGTGATAATGTGCCCAAACTAAATTCAATGGTAAAAAACTTTCAATTTTTTTATATTCTCCATTTGCCTCCTTTTTATTTACTTCAGTTATAATCGCTTCAACATTTTCCATTTGAAAATTCCCACTATTTTCAATAAAAAAACGGAAATAATAACTATCGCAGACAAACTGTCCTGTTTGCGAATTGCGCATTGCAATTTTATGACAATCTGGCGATTTTAACCTCATATTTACCTTTATTTTTGGTTTCCAAAAAATATTCCTGATTCTATCTTGAAAAATACCAAATAATCCTAACAGCAAAGCCGTAATAATTGCCCACCACTGAGGGTCTTTGTACCAAGCTATTGTTTCTATAATTATATTTTCCATAGTTATTTTACATTAAATTTTTCCCGAAATTCATTACCATAAATATCAACATAAACTGCCATAACTTGCTTGCCACAATCTTTTTTCGGAAATTCTTTTATTATTTCTTTTTGTTTAGTTAATTTTTCTTTTATTTCTTCCTCGCTTTCTTCTTTTTCGCTTTTTTTATGATTAAGCAAGTCCTGCGCAAAAAAGTAGTCTGTCATCATAAATTTTTCGCCGTCATAGTTTAAATCAACAAGTAACATTGCCAAACTTTCAAAATTTTTGAGTTTTTCGCCTGTTTCATCTTGTGAGTAAGCAGATTCAAATTTTTTGATTTTCAAAACAACTTTATCCTTTAATGTTTTAATTTCAGATTTTACTTCTGGTTGACGAATAAAGTGAAAGCCAATTGCTTCATCCAAGTCGTTAATTTGGCTTTTACTTTGTGGCTGGCGGAATTTCTTGAATTGCACTTTGTGCAATTCCTTAATGATTTGATATGGCACTTTCAGAAAATAATAACGGACATTGTCTATTTGATAATAATCACTAATAAAATCAACATTGTTTGCTGGAGCAATTATATAAAATCTGCCGTCAATTTTCTTTCCTATATTTTTATGTAATTCTTGCAAATACTTTTCATCAACGCTTGTATTTTTAAAATCCCAATACGGAAAGATTTTTACATAAAATTCCCGTTTCTTCCCGTCAATTTCAACCCCGCTAATTTTTGTCGTTTTTGTTTCTTCAATTTCAAACAAATCTTTTACAAACTGAATATATTCATCTTTTTTCAGAGCAAAAATCTTTCCGAGATCATAAAGCCCAGAGGTAACGACAGAAAAAGATTTCGCGGGTTTATTATACTTATTTTTCGGATTTTCTAAATCTTTACCTTGATCTATTTCCAATAAACGCTTTTGTGTGGCATAAATTGCCAATTTACCAATATCGCAACCAACCCAACGGCGTCCAAGTTTTTCTGCAACCGCAAGTGTTGTTCCACTACCAGTAAAAACATCCATTACAATATCACCTTTTTCCGTTGAACATTCAATAACTCTTCTCAAAAGTTCTTCGGGTTTCTGGGTAGGATAATCTACTCTTTCGGCTTGTGCATGCAATAATGCAATATTCCAAACATTATCCATAGTTCTGGTTGTGCGTTCTTCATAGATTCCTTTTCCGTCATCACCTTTTACATAAATCTTTTTACCGTCCACCTTTTTCATTTTAGATACTTTTATAGGAATATCTCTAATTGTTTCTAAATGTTTAAAGTAATTATTTTTACCTTTTGTATAAAAAAGTATTGAATCTGTTGAATTTGTAAATTGTTTTTTTCTAGTGTCAGGAATTTTATTTGTGTAATACCACAATATTTCATTTCTAAAACTATTTTCACCAAAAATTTCATCTAGCATAATTTTTATATAATGTGATTTTTTCCAATCAAGATGAACAAAAATACTGCCGTCATCATGCAATAACTCTTTCATTAAAATCAGCCTTCTTCTTAAAAATTCAACAAAATCCGCACCCTTTTGTTTATCACTATATGCTTTGTGCCCTTTACTAGTATTAAACTCGTTTTCTGTCGCAAATGGCGGATCAATATAAATTAATTTTACTTTGCCCTTGATTTTATTTTTGATTAACGCGTCTTTGTTTTCATTGAAAGTTTTAAGGATTTGTAGGTTATCGCCAAAAACTAAAAGATTGTGCCAATCTTTTGAGTAAAGAGGATATCTTTTACCATTAAAAATTTTTTCAATTTGAAGCGGCACTGGTTTGGCTTCTTCAGTATCTGCCAACACATCCTCTTTCCGCATTTTTCCCGCATAAACAAGTTCGTATTCTTTTTGTTTGGTTGGAAAAATGGCGTATTTATAAACATCAGGAATCTCTTTCCCATTTTTAAGGCAATCTATTAAAAATTCTATGTCGTGTTTGTTGAGATTTTGCATAATTATATTTGTTGATGTACTTATATCTCGCTACTGTAGTTTATCCGTCTGACGCTGATTCTTCCAACAGCATTTGCTCCAGTTGCCTTAATATTTCTTCTTTTTCCTCAATTGCCAAAGGTTCGATTTCCGCGAGAATCTCTGTCAGCGCTGATTTTTTCGGTTTTACTTCAGCCGGCTCCTCGATCGAAACCGGTCGAAGTTTGTTTATCAAGGCTTGAAATGCCATGGGATCCGGTATTCTGAACAATTCCAAGGGAACTGTTCGCTCGCTCAATTTCAATCTGATATTACCATATTTAAATATTGAGGCAAAAGGTCCGCGCATCTTGACGTCAATGCTGATAATTTTGCTGTAAGGAATTTCATAAATCGCGCGATCGAAAAATCCCGCTTGTTCGAAATCAATAATTCGCCTGTCCGTAAATACGAATTTATTCCGCTTGAAAAGAAAAATAATTCGCGCAATGTAAAAAATGCCGAGTCCGGCAACGGAAAAAAATAAAATCATTCCCCACAATCCCTGCAAAAGCAAAAAATACATGAGGAAAAAATCAAGGATCAAAACAGCGGTACACACCAATAGTTGAGGCAACAGAATGGAAGGATGATGGCGAACCGTCTTGACTATTTTCTCATTTTCTCTGATTTCGCTTTTTTTTGTTCCTTTCATAATCAAAAATTAGGCGATTTATTCGCACCGCTCGCTGTCTTCATTATATCATAAAAAACATCAGACAACTTGCTTGATCACAGCGATAAAACGTTCAGCGGCTGAAGACGGCATTATTCCCTTAATATTTTCCGACAACTGCTTTAATTTACCGGAATCAGCCAGAATTTTTTTTACAAGGCTGACAAATCGTTCTTTGTTCAGTGTTTCCTGTTCAAACAGAACAACCGCTTTTTTGCCGGAAAAATATTTTGCGTTTTCTTCCTGCTGATGATGAGGAATGGGAATAATGATCGCCGGTTTTGCGAGGGCTGACAACTCGGTAAGCGTGGACAAGCCGGCGCGGGAGACAACCAAATCAGCGATCGCGTACGCGTCAGCCAATTCTTCATGCAAATAATCGAACGCGCGATATCGGCTCGATTTATTTTTCAAATTTATTTTTTTAAAATCTCTTTTTCCGGTCACCTGAATCACTTGGCAAAATTCCACCAGCTGTTCGATCGATTCGCTTATCAATCGATTGATCGGAAGCGAGCCGAGACTTCCTCCCATGACGAGAAGCGTCGGCAGATTTTTTTCCAGATGAAAACGCGATATCGCATGATCCATTGAACCGGAAAAAATTTCTTTTCGCGCTGGATTGCCGGTTTGCACTGTTTTCTTTTTCGGAAAATCTTTTAATGAAGAAGAAAATGTCACAGTAATCTTGGCCGCGAAAAAAGCCATGATTTTGTTTGCCAAGCCGGCTTTTATATCCTGCTGATGGATAATGGATTTTTTCTTTTGCAACCAGCCGGCAATTACCACCGGAACGCTGACAAATCCGCCGACAGACAAAATCAAATCCGGATCGAATTTTCTGACAATTCGCAATGACTGAAAAAAACCGGCAATCAATGAAAACGGTTCAATGAAATTTCGCCAGCTGAAATAGCGGCGCAATTTCCCCGCGCTTATGGAATAATACGGAATATTTTCTTTGGTAATGATTTCGCGTTCAATTCCCGCTTTCGTTCCAATCCAAATAAATTCCGAGCCGGAATATTGCTCTTCAATTTTTTCTTTGATCGACAATAAAGGACTGACCGCGCCGATCGTTCCGCCGCCGGTTAAAATTATTTTCATATCACTTATTTTTTTCTTTCAATTTATTTACAATTAAACTCGCGCTAACCGTGGCATACGGCCAGACAAACAATGCTGTTCGCTCCGGCTGATTTCAATACTTTGGCGGATGAAATGAAAGTCGAGCCGGTTGTCAGCACATCATCAATTAAAATAAAATTGCCGGACAAAGCGTTTGCCGAATTGACAACAAAGGCGTTCTTGACATTCTCCTGTCTTTCGGATCTTGACAACTTGGCTTGTTGAATGGTGTTTATTCGGCGCCGAAGCAAATCATCTCTAACTACACAATTATATTGAAATCCGAGGAGATTCGCAAGGGCGAACGACTGATTGAATCCGCGTTCCATCAATCTTTTTCGATGCAGAGGAATGGGGACAAATTGATGGTTTTTTACAAATTGAATCAAGTTTTTTCGTCGAATTTGCTCGACCATTATTTGGCTTAACAATCCGGAAATTTCCTCGAGAAAATTGTATTTGAATTCTTCCACCAGCTGTCCGACAAAATAATCATTATATTTTGCGGCAATGATGATTTGATCGATTCCGGTTTTTCCGGCGCATTGCGCGCAAATACCTTTTTCATTATTTTCCGCGTGGCAGATAAAACAAGGAAATTCTTCAATGTATTCTATTTTATCAAAACAGGCGGAGCACAAGTACTCCCCCTCTTTTTTACAGCGGAAACATTCTTTCGGAAAAACAAAATCCAGCAAATTTTCCCAATAATCCTTGATCTTATTTTTTTGTTTGCCAAAAAGCTCCATCAACCAGCCAATTATTATTTTCTTTTACCAAATCAACGACAATATCCTGCATAAAAACAACCGGTTCTGTCTCTGACAAGGTTTCTTCTCTTTCGGTCGAAACTTTCATTTTTATTTTTGAATCTGTCTGAGACACGAGCTCCGCGGCCGGCGCTCTGGTGATGACGCGGTAGAAAAATCCGTTCGGATCGTGCTGAGTTTTCAATTGCGGAATATAAGTGTTTTTCAGCCAAGATTGCATCGGCGAGCTCAGAGCGGGCGACAATTCAAGCAAGCCGATATAATTGCTCTGATTCGTAAAAGTGCCGAATCTTTCGACAAATGAAACCGCCATGTTTTTCGCGCTGATCACTTGTTTTTCGTCTTCCGTTGCCGGGGGCAGTTGAATGGCGACGATTTCTCCGTCCTTCAGATGAACTTTCTGAGGAGAAGCTGTTTCGTCAAGATTCGGAACAGAGCTTTTCTGTCCGGACCTGAACATTAAAATGAAAACAACGGCGAGAATCGCTGCGATCGCCAATATTAGAATGATAATTTTTACTTTGCGAGACATAGATATTCGGTTAAATTTGTTATATGCGAAAATTCAGGAATTGCGCGATTCGTCATTTTCAAATTTCCAATTTTATTTTCATTGCAAAAAATTGCTACACGCCTTTTTCCGCTTCCGCCTGCTCCTCCGCCAGCCGGCGCTGTTTCTTTTCCTGTTCCAGCAATTGGCGCGGATCGGAAGTAATCAATTGATCCTCCAGCGCGGACGCGACAACGCGAATCGCCACGTGTTTGTTTCCGGCAAAGAAAATTCCTTCGCCCACAT